>JAABTX010000083.1 GCA_011389655.1 Thioalkalivibrio sp. | reverse complement strand
CCACGAACTACCGCAGGGCCGTGGATGAGCACCTGTTTCAACTCGGCACCGAGCGCTACGAGGCCCTTCTCGACCTGCTGCTGCAGCTGCGCCAGCCGCAACTGTCCAAGCGTCCGGACGAATCCCGGCTGTCCAACGCACTCACCGAGGCCCTGCGCCCGCTGGACTCGGCAGTCATCGCCGACGTCGCCGAGGCCTATCGCAACCTGGAGGCCGAGGCCGACGAGACCCGGGGACTCGAAGAGGCCCACCACGCGGTATCGGAGTTCCTGCATCACTACCGCCGCTATGCCGGGATCGCGGCGCGCCGACGGGCCGGTGACCTGCGCCGCAGCCACCGCGAATACGAAGACACCCGGGCCCGCGTCGGTCATCAGCGCAAGGCGCTGGACGAAGCCCGGCTCCGCGACGCCGAACTGGCCGAGAAGGAAGCGCTGAACGAAGCGGCCGTACAGGAGGGCGAGCAGCAGCGCCAGACCCTGCGCGACAGCCCGGCGATGCGCTCAGCCGAGGCTCTGCATGCGGCGGAAGACACCGCCCGCCAACGCCGCGCCCATGCCCGATCGCTGATCGGCCACCAGGCGCAGACCGCGCAGGAGCAGGCACGGCTGGAAGACGATTCGCGCGAACAGCACGCGATCGTCACCGAGGCATCGGAGGCGGCGCACCGCGCGCTGCAGGAGCTCGAATCCGTGGCGGCGGTTGCCGGCATCGCCGAAGCCCACGCCCTCACGCTCAAGCGGCTGGGCCTGCCGGACAGCGCCGATGTCCCGCCGGAATCGGTCGAGCGCCAACTGCAGAACCTGCAAGAGCGGCGCCGTGAATCGGTCCGGCTCCTGCAGCAACACAACCGCGATCTGACCGAGGCGGAACGGCGGCTCGAAGCCGCTCGCGCGCACTGGCAGCAGCAGGTGGACGAGCAGGACCGCCTGACCCTGCTGCACCAGGAGGCTCGCGAAGCCGCCGAAGGCGCGGCGGACGCGTTGCTGCAGGCGTGGCGCGACTGCCTCACCGCACTGCAGGAACTGCGTCTGGAAGACACCGAAGAAACGCTGGCCCACCTCGCCGGCTGGGTACGCAGCCTGGAAGGTCCGAATCCAGCTCAGCAGCAGATCGAACTGCAGCGCGACGGCCGCTTTCGTGCAATCGCCGCGGATCGCAGCCGGCAGCAGAACGAACGTGACGCGATGAAACAGGCGCTGGAGGCGCTGGACCAGGAACGCCTGCACTTGGAAACCGGGGCCGAGATCGCGCCGCCCGTGCCCCACGTCCGGGACGACAGCCTGCGCGCCACGCGGGCCGGTGCGCCGCTCTGGAAGCTGGTGGATTTTCGTCCCGAGGTTGCGCCGGAAGCCCGCGCCGGCCTGGAGGCCGCGTTGGAGGCCGCCGGCCTGCTCGACGCCTGGGTTCTTCCCGGCGGAGAGGTGCTGGACCCACAGACCTGGGACACACTGCTCACCGCGGATCTGCCGGTGCCCGAGCGTGCGCTGAATGCGGTATTGCATCCCGCTGTCGACTGGCAGGTCTCCACAACCCAGCCGATCGAATCTGCGGACGTGGCCGCAATCCTCGCGCGGATCGGCCTCGGCGAACGCGCGGAGCAGGCGCACTGGGTCGCCGAAGACGGCCGCTGGCGTCTCGGGCCGGCGCGTGGCGCCTGGGGCAAGGACGCGGCGCGCTACATCGGCCACGCAGCCCGCGAAGCGGCGCGGCAGGCACGGCTCCGGCAGATCGCCCGGGAGGCGCAGGCCTGCCGCGACAGCATCGCCGCCGCCGATGCGGCACTGCAACGCCTGGATCTGCGCGAACTGCGCATCCGCGAGGAATGGCAGGGTCGGCCCGAGGACGGCGCGCTGCGTTCCGCGTACGCGGAAGAGGCATCGGCACTGCGGGCGTTGGAGGCGCAGACCGAGCGCACGGAAGGGGCCCGCAAGGCACTCGACACGCGCAGCCGGGAAGCGAGTGAACAGCACCAGCGGCGCGACGAACTGGCCGCCGACCTGTCGCTGCCCAGCGCCGACGATCGGCTGGTGGCCGTTGGCCAGGCGCTCGATGCCTACGGCAACTGGGTAAGGGAACTGGGCCGTGGGCTGCTCGACCAGCGACGGGAACAGAGCCGCCTGGAGCGTGTGCTCGCGGCGTTGGAGCATGCCCGGGAGGCGGCAAGGAAGGCGACAGAAGACGCCGCGGAAGCCGAGCGCAACGCCCGCAATGCCGAAACCCAGCGCGACACGCTGCGCGAAACCATCGGTGCGGATGTCGCCGAACTCGAACGGCGGCTTGCCGAGGTCGAACGCCGACAGTCCGCCTTGAAAGGAGAATTGAAGGCGATCCGCCAGGAACAGACCGAGGCCGCGAGCCAGATCGGCGGCCTGGAGGCCAACATCGCCAACGGCGAGCAGCAGTTGGTCGACATCGGCGAGCGCCGCACGACCGCCATCCGCCGCCTGCGCGAGTTGGCCGAGGCGGGACTGGTTCCGATGGCGACGGCCGACCGGGTCAGCATCGAACCCGAACTCTCCTGGGCACCCGAGCCCGCCGTGCTGCTCAGCCGGCGGATGGAGCAGGCACTGGCCGACGTCGACGAAAGCGACGCCGCGTGGCAGCGTCACCAGAAAGGCCTGCACCAGCACTTCGCGGTGCTGCAGGGCGCGCTCGGACGCCACGGCCATGACGCCCACGTCGAGCAACAGGACGACCTGCTGCTGGTGCGCATCATCTTCCAGGGGCGCCACCAGGGGCCCGATGCGCTTGCCGCGCAGCTTGCGCGCGAAATCGAGCGCCGCCGTGAACTGCTGACTGCGAAGGAGCGAGAGCTCGTTGAAACCTACCTGCTGGACGAGGTCGCGAGCCACCTGCAGGAACGGCTGATGGAGACCGAGGCATGGGTCCTGCAGATCAACGGGGAACTGAGCCGGCGCCCGACCAGCACCGGGATGCGGCTGCGCATCCAGTGGCAACCGCGGGGTGAGGGCCAGGAGGCGGGCGGCCTGACCGCGCCGACGGGGCTCGATGTGACCCGCAACCGGCTGCTGCGCCAGAGCATGGATGCCTGGTCGGCCGACGACCGGCGTGCGGTCGGCGAATTCATCCAGGGGCGGATCCACGAGGCGCGCGAGACCGACAGCGCCGGCGCCCTCACCGACGTGCTGGAACGCGCGCTCGACTACCGCCACTGGCATCGCTTCACCGTCGAACGCTGGCAGAATGGGCGCTGGCGGCCCGCCTACGGCCCCGCCTCCGGTGGCGAGCGCGCGCTGGTGATCACCCTGCCCCTGTTCGCCGCGGCCGCCAGCCACTACGAGAGCGCCCAGCCCGAGGCACCGCGCCTGATCATGCTCGACGAGGTGTTCGCCGGGGTCGACGACGACGCGCGGGCGAAGAGCATGGGGCTGCTCGCGCAGTTCGACCTCGACGCGCTGATGACTTCGGAGCGCGAATGGGGCTGCTATCCGGAAGTGCCGGGCCTGGCGATCGCGCAACTGATCCGGCGTGAAGGCGTCGATGCGGTCTACGTGTCGCGCTGGCGCTGGGACGGGAGCCACCGCATCCGTGAATCCGATCCGCAGGCGCCGATGCAGGCCGCCGAACGCGGGAAACCGGTCGCCGGAACCGCCACCGAGGATCTTTTTTGACCCTCGACCCGGAACGGCTGCGGCGGCTGCTCGGTGGCCGCGATACGGAACGCCTGCGTCGGCGTCTGCGCGAGCGGTTGTCCCGCGGCGGTGCCGACACGCTGACACTCACTCGCAGTACGCCGGAAGAGCGGGCCGCAGTGGAACGCCTGCTGGGCCGGTCCCCGCGCAGCGGCAGCAGTCTGCGGGTGTCGCTCTCGGAGATCGACGCAACCCTGGCGCGCGCAGGCATCGCCCCGGGGCTGCGGGAAGCGCTGGAGGCGCTGGATGGACCGATTCGCGACCGTTTCGCGGAACAGGAGGCCGAGGCGCAGCGCTGGCAGGGCCTGTACGATTCGGTGCGCGACCGTTCCGACCGGCTGGGCCTTGCCGCTTGGCTGGACGAAATCGCGGCACGTGGGCTGCTGAAGCGTCTGGCCCGCGGGAATCCCGATGCCGCGGCCACCCTGCTCGAGCAGAGCCTCGCGGTCCTGGAGAGGCTGCCGGACCCCGGGCTGAACCGCAGCACCCTGGCCGCACGCTGTCTGGGCGACGCCCACGGCCTGGACCCGGGCCAGCCCGTCGCTGCGCTGGTGCGCCGCGCCCTTTACCGTCACTGGCGCGGCGGCATTGGCGACGACCGACCGGACGAGCGCACGATCTGGGCGCACGCCGGCATCCTGGTCGGCGGCGACATCACCAGCACCGTGCTGGTCTACCAGTTGCCGGTGCAGAAGGATGCTCCCGGTTCCCAAATGCTGCGCATCCAGAACCAGGCCGGCGAGCCGGCCTACCTGACGCTGCGCCAACTGCTGCGCCACCCGCCGCAGTGGGATTGCCAGGGCCGCGAGATCTTCGTGTGCGAAAACCCGACCGTGGTCGCGGAAGCGGCCGAGCGCCTGGGCACCCGCTGCGCGCCGCTGGTCAGCACCTGCGGACGACCCGGCGCCGCGGTGTGGCAACTCCTGGAGCAATTGCGCGATGCCGGCGCCCGGCTGCGCTACCGCGCCGATTTCGACTGGGCCGGCCTGTCGATCATGAACAGCGTGCTTGAACGCTTCGAGGCCCGCCCCTGGCGCATGGATACCGCCACGCTGCATCGGCACGCGCAGACCCCCGGTCCGCCCCTCGAAGGGCGCGGGGTCCCTACCACCTGGGACCATGGGCTGGGACCGGCTCTGGCGTCACGCGGCACCGCGCTGCACGAGGAGCAACTTCTCGAAGACCTGCTGGCAGACCTCGCCGTCCGGGAACAGTGAACCCATCCCCAAACATCTTCTCCCCCACATGAGGGGTTGCAGTGGGGGAACAGGACTTTGCCGGGGACAGTGCACACGCTTCTCTGCGTCCACCAGCAATGGCACGAGTTCAACCATCGGCAATGTCGGTTTACCGCCCCGGGAAAGGCCTATCCTGCTTTCCTCTGCAGATAGGCGCGCAGCAGCGAAGAGCTGATTTGCTGTAGCCGTTTGCCGGCAGACACTTCGTCGGCACCCCGAACACGGTTGCGCAGGAGTTCGACCATCGCCAAAAACGCAGCCCGCTTCGGAACCGGCGTGTCGACCCGGTCGTAGTGATGCAGCAGGCCCGGTTCCCGCAAGAGCAGCCAGGCAGGAAAATCGACAGGATCCAGCGGCTCCTCCAGCGCCGAGTAGGCTCCGGTCTGCTGAACCTGCCGCTCGACGGTGCCCAGGTCGAGCGGCGGAAGCCGACTGGCAACGGCCACGGTGTCTTTGGTGCTCATTCCTTGCCCTCGAGCAGACCCAGGAGTGCGCGTCGTGATCGGGGTCATGTCTCACATTCCCACATTTTTCCGGTCGGTGGGATCGCCGATTTGCTGCGGTGGATTTCCCGACCCCTTCAGACGTAGCAACGGGATCATGGTTGTTGGAATGTGAGACCTGACCCCAAGCCCTCTTGTTGCTCACGCCTTGTTCAGGCAGCACTTCTTGTACTTCTTGCCACTGCCGCAGGGGCAGGGATCGTTCCGGCCCACCTTCCGGTGCTCGCGGACGTAGGGCATCTCGTCGAGCAGGGGGAACAGATCATCCTGCCAGCCAAAATCGCCGGGCCCGAATGCGTCCTGCCCGATCCCAAGGCCGTCGCCCCCGGGATCGTCCTCCTGGAGCCCACCCCTCTCGCGCTGCCAGCGCAACTGGCGTTCGCGGATCTCGATGGGGTTGTAGAAAGAGAGAAAATGGGGGTGCTGGAATGGACGCGGGCGTGAACCGCTGAATGCCTGTTCCACCTCGGCGACGCCAAAAGGAACGCCGAACACACGCCCCTCGGCTTCGAAGGATCTGGCCAGATCCGTGAGCAGGGTCTGAAACCGTTCCCGCGGATGGTCGAGCAGCACCATTCCCGCGATCTCGACCACCGTCGTGTCCTCTTCCGGATCGGTGGTTCGGGAAGCCACCCAGTCCAGGACCTCCTCCAGACTTCCGTCCGCATCATCGACATACGAATCCGCCAGCCACTCCATGGCATACCCGCGAGCGATGGGATCCACCGCGGGATCACGGGCGATCTCGAGAAGCACCGGCCGGGCGAAGGCTCCCTTGCCCACACAGAGTTGTGGCCACTCGGGACTGATCCACTCCCACAGGAAATCCTCGGGGTGCGTACCCAGTCGCTTGAGTCCTTCGGCGAATGCGCGGCCGGCCGGCTCGCCGCGCAGCGCTCCGAGAATGTGCATCGCGTGAAGCAACGCCCACCAGGGATCGGGACTCCCCTCGACCCGCGGATCCCACATCGAGTCGTCGGCCAGCAGCGCGTGCAGGCGCGGAACCACCGTGTCTGCCCGACGTATGCATTCGTCGATCAGGATACGCGGTACACGGTCTTCCAGGTCGGTGAGCCTGGAGACCAGCTCATCGTCACTTGTCTCGGCGAGGTCGGCGTCAGGCCACAGCTCATGGAACGCATCCTCGTCGTTCAGATAGTCCCCCATCTCAAGGGTCGCAAACCGAAAGATCGCGATCTTGCGCACGGCAGGCGGGATCCGCGCCACGAAGTTTTCGGCGGCGAAAGGATCTGCAGACGTGGCGTCCTCGGTAATGAAGAGTCTGCGCACTTCGGGCCTGGCCACCGCCTGGATCAGCAGCACCGCCTTCGCCGCATCCACGTTCTCTTCGTGCCACTCGGACCAGGCCTCTTCGGCAACCGCGATCCCTTCGATGTACCCCTGGCTCCACCGCTCGGCCTCAGCTACCGACAACGGTGGCTCGAAGCGGAAGTTCCCGGCCAGCAGTGTGGCCCGAATCTCGGCCAGCGCCCCCTCCAGCGCCTGTCGCGCCGACTCCGGCAGTTCTTTCGGACCCGGGACGCCGAACCCCGCCTCCACGCAGTCCGCCAGCGGCATCTCCTCCGGCGTCAGCACGCAGGCTGTCAGAAACCCGTGCAGCGCGGTTTCCGTCTGCAGCGGCTCGACCGCGCGTGCGGCGAGTGCTCGAAGGTGGGGGATGAGTAACGCCATCGTCATTTGCTGCCTCCCTGTGTCCGACTCAATCCGCGTCCGGGAACAGTATGCCAATAGCGCTTTCTGCAGTCGCTGGCCGCGCTACGTGCAGTGACGCACGGATCCCGAAAAGACGGCTTGGCTACTCGGTGATTCGGTTTACGGGTTCCTCGGCTGGATCCTCGAGCCCCGCGAAGTCGCCCTCCGCGCCAGTGATGACCTGCAGACCCAGCCCTGGCTTCGTCTCCTCAGAGATATCGAAGCCCTTCCTACCGACATCCAGTATGTTGCCGCAAGCGGTCCAGGCCGACCAGGCTGCGCACGCAGTGGACACGCCTTCGGGCCCGCTGCCGCCCGACGGCCTCGAGGATGAACAGACCCGGATTCCGGGTGTGCGTTTTTACACGTTTCGTTGTATTATGTGCACTTAGAACATTTTATCGGGCGGGAGACCTACAATGACGACTGCGGCTGCTCTGGCTCCTGAGCGCACGGAGATCCTGCGCGAGGCGCTGGTCAATACCGGCAAGGCGCTGGGCCTGACCCAGGCGGAACTGGGCGCGGTGATTGGGCGCGGG
>JAABTX010000082.1 GCA_011389655.1 Thioalkalivibrio sp. | reverse complement strand
ATCGCGGCTGGAAGCCGCTCCCACGATGGCTGTGGGCGGCGGGGCCGCTCGGCGACCCGGCGTCTGGAGAAACTCGTGGGAGCGGCCTCCGGCCGCGATGGCCCGGGGCACTCAACGCAACGCCCAATCGCGGCTGGAAGCCGCTCCCACGATGGCTGTGGGCGGCGGGGCTGCTCGGCGGCTTGGCGTCTGGGAAGGCCGCCGGGGGGCTGACCTCCTGCTACATCCGGGCCGTCGCTTCAGTCCGGGCGCGGGGGCTTCAGGTCGAGTTCGCGCTCGCGGGTGTCGGGGCTGCGCGGCTTCTGCTCGGCCTCCTGCTGACCCTCGCGACCCTCGCGCATCGGGACATTCGCGAGCAGCCGCCCGGCCCGGTCCTCGAGCCGCTCGCGCGTCGGCCTGTCGGCGAGTTCCTCGCAACTCTCCGCAAGGTGGTGGTAAAGGTCCCGGTAGGCGCCGGCCATGCCCGCGAACAGCGTGGCGGTGCGATCGAAGTGCTGGTTCACCGCGCTGCGGTAGCGGTTGAGCTCCTGCATCCGATTGTCGAGTTCCGTCTCCAGTTCGCGGATCAGGCGGCGCTCATGGCTGGTGGTCCGACCGATCCAGAACCCCAGCAGGCCGGCCAGCACCACGGCCAGCACGATCATCAGCAACCAGAGCCCCATCGTCATCTGCTCTTCCACCGCGTCCTTCCTCAGCGCGTATAACCAGCGCCTATTGTGCCCGAGCGCACGCTGGAAAGCACAGGCGCTGCGGATGGGCGTCTCGCTCAACGGAGCGATCTGGGCTATCTTCGTGACCCGCGATCGCAGTCATCGACGGAGACGCCGCCATGATGATGTCCACCAGAGATCAGCAGATCCGCCTCGCCCACGCCGGACTCATTCGTCTGGTGGTTCAGGCCACCCAGAGCGAGCAGGCCCGCGTGGAGCTCGATCCCGTGCTTACACACGCCGAGCAGGGCGGGTGGACCGACCTTGTCGCGCGCATCCGCCGGGTGCTCAAGGGCGAACGGGATCCCGAACTGCTGCGCGGTCTCGATGACGAGGACACGGTGATCCTCTCCGCGATCCTCACCGGCATCCAGAACCCGGCAACCCTCCCCGACCCCGAGGACACGACCGATCCCACGCAGGCCGCGCCAGGCCTTGCGCAGATGATTCATGCGGCCAGCCGGGGCGATGCCCAGTCGCTGCACTGGCTGTCGCAGATGGCGGAACAGATGACCCGCGCCGGCGGCGACATGGCGCGTCTCGGTGCGATCACCAAGCGACTGGTCGACGGCGAGAGGAATCCGGAAGTCCTGTGCAAGGGCATGGGTCCGCAGGGAGAGTCGCTGGTGGCCTCGCTACTGGGGGAACTGGGCAAACTGGAACGCCACTGAGGCGCTCCAGCCGCTGGATGGCATCTGCCCCGGCCCCTTGGCATCGAGACCGCCTCCCATGCCGGGCATGACCGGGGTCAAAGGTCGTGCACCCAGCGCAGCACCGCCTCCTGCAGACGGCTGCCGCTGCCCCGGTGGGCGTTCGGATGGTTGACCAGCAGCACCACCATCACGTCCTCGTTGCTGCGGTTGCGGACGTAGCCGGCTACTGCCGACACCTGGTTGAGGTGGCCGGACTTCAGGTGCATGCGGCCGGACTCGGGGCCGTTGCCGAAGCGTCGGCGCATCGTGCCGTCGAGGCCGGCGATCGCAAGCGAGGACACGAATTCCGGGCGCCACGGGCTGTCCCAGCCGGCCTGCAGCACCTGACCGAGCTGCTCCGGCGTGATGCGCGCATGGCGGCTGAGACCCGATCCGTTGTCGATGATCATCCCGCCCACCCCGACCCCCAGACCGGCCAGTACCTCGTACAGGGCATCGCGGGCCTTCTCCACCGTGGCCGGCGGATCATGGCGCGACGCACCCAGCGTCAGGGCAAGGTGGCGGGCAACCACGTTGGTGCTCCACTTGTTCGCGACCCGGATGATGTCGCCCAGCGGCCGGGACTGGTGCGCGAGCAATGGCGGGCCGTCATCAAGCGGTAGAACACCGTAGCGCACGTCTCCCTGCAGTTCGCCTCCCCACTGCGACCAGTGCAGCCGGAAGATCTCCCGATTGTAGGTCTCGGGCGGGATCGCCGTGCGCAACAGTTCGTAACTCCCGCAATTCACCGGATAGTCTCCGTCGAGGATCACCCGCGCGTCCGTGACGCCGTTCTCGACCTCGTAGCGTATGCCGCGCTGCCAGCCGCCACATTCACCCTCGACCGCGCGCAGGTTGTTCACGATCTGCAGACCCGGCAACGGGGGGTCCGCCGTGACGCGGACGCCCGCCCCCTCGGCATCGGGCATCACGTGAAACCGCAGGGCATTGGCGTTCACGATCAGCGCGTGCGGCGGCTGGTTGTAGGCACGCAGCGGCTGCCCGTCAAAGGCACCGGGATCCTCGACCGGAAGGTAGAAGTGGCTGGTGTCCAGGTACACGTTCCCCTCGATCCGGCGCAGGCCCGTGCGTCGGAGCGCACCGAGCATGCGCCAGTGCTCTTCGCTCACCATGGCCGGATCGCCGGTCCCGCGCAGTACCAGGTCGCCGCGCAGCACGCCGTCCCGAACCGGGGCGGTCGCGTGGATCTCCGTGGTCCACACGTGACTCGGTCCGAGTTCGGACAGCGCGGCCAGCGTGGTCGCGAGCTTGATCGTGGAGGCCGGGTTGAACAGGCTGCGTGCGTTGTGCTGCAGCAACGGGGCGGGATCGCCCACGCGTTTCACCCACAGCCCCACCGCGGCGGCCGGCAGACCCTCTGCATGAAGCGCCCGCTGCAATGGCTCCGGCAACGACGCCCCGGCGTGGCCGGATGCCCCAAGGGCCCACAGCACCAGCCCGATTGCCCATCCCGCCCTCAATCCCCGAATCCGCATGGTGCTCCTGCACGGCCTGAACGTGAAGACCTCATGGTGCGCAACGGGCTCCGGCCGTGGCAAGCCCCTGGCATGGATAAAGCGGCGGCGTGCCCGCCAGGGGCTCAGGCCGGCGGCGGCAGTGAGCGGGGTGCCGCGGGTACCTGCGCGCAGGGGCCGACCAGGTCGCCCTGACCGAAGTCCACGCCCAGTTCGCGGCACAGGCCCAGGCTGCCGGCATCGTCCAGCCCGTCCGCCACGGTTGCGGCACCGATGCCGCGGGCGGTCGCGACCAGGCCCTCCAGCAGCGAGCCGCCGGTCGCGCTCTGCCGGGCATGCTCGATCAGCCCCCTGTCCAGCCAGATGAACTCGGGCTCCAGCCCCACCATCAGCCCGACATGACCCATCCCCGCACCCACCTCGTCCAGGGCGATCCGGAACCCCATGCTGCGCAGGACGCCGCAGCTGTTGATCAATGCGTCAATGTCGTCCACCTGCCCACGGTCCGCGACCTCGATCACGATGTCCCGGGGATTCACGCCAAGACGCTCCAGGCAGGTATAGGAGGGATGCCGCCGCGGATCGTGCTGCAGCAGCGAACGCGGAAAGGCACGGATGAATGTCGGCACTCCAGTCGGCAGGTACTCGGACCGGCGTGCCAGCGCGGCGATCTGGCAGGCCTGCTCGACGGCCTCCAGACGCCGCGCGTGGCGCGCGAGCAGATAGAATTCCGGGCCCGAGATCTCGCCTCGGTCGGGGTGCTCGAGCAAACAGGGCATCTGGTAACCGAAGAGCCGGCCCGACCCTGCCAGCGACACCACCGGCTGGAAACCGGGATGCACCAGCTTGCCGAGCTCGCCCATGATCCATGGCTCGTGCAGCCGGGTGTGAAGCACGCTCAGCGGTTCCAGTTCATCGAGCACCGAGATCGGCAGGCGGCCGTCGAAATCCGGGTTGATCCACACCGCGAGACAGGATTCCAGCAGATCGTGAGGCGTCTCCAGCACCAGCGCCCGCACGAGGTTGGCCAGGTCCATCCCGGCTGGCAGCGGAAAGGCCCAGAGATGGACCGAGTCCCGCGTCAGGGGTCGTCCCCAGCGATTCCAGCTCTTCGGCACGGTATCGCCGCACAGGCGCACTACCAACATCGATCCACTGCTCCGGCTGCCTTGCCCGAGCACTGGTGTGCAAGTTGCGGACCAACCCCGGCGCGCTGACTCTGCGGCCGGGTCACCACTGACGTTCACGCATGGGTCGGCGCAGCGTCAGCGCTGCGCACTATCCTGGTGCGCCGCACGCGGGCCGAGCACGCAGGAGACGCACCGCATTGGTGCGCCCACGGCCGGTCCGAGCGGTTCGGTGCTCAGACGGCCTCGTAGGCAGCCTTCCAGCTGGCGTACTGTGCCTCGAGTCCACGCATCACCTCGGCATCGAAGGGACGCAGTCCGCTCAGGACCAGGTGCTTGCTGCCGTGGGCGAAGGGATCGCCTTCCACACACAGCGCATAGTCCAGGCGTACATCCCCACGCTTGCCCTCCACCTCCATCTCCGCGGATTCCAGCTGGGGCTGGACCGTCTCGGTAAGCCCGGATACCGGTTCCTGCAGCTGCAGGGACATCCCGTGGTAGATCACCAGCGGGCGCGCCGGATTCACCATCACCTGGTGCTGCTCCATCAGCGGGACCAGGACATGCGGGAAGTTCTGGCCGGAAAAGGCGGCGTAGCTGCGGGTCAGGGCCTCGATCGTGTAAGGATCGGTGACCACCGGGCCCTCCCGCTCGACCTCGAGATAGGCCTTGCCATGCGTATCGGTAATCGCAAAGCTTGCTCCGGGCTCCTCGGGAAAGACCAGCGGCACCTCGTCGCCGACCATACCGACGAAGCGGCAGCGCATGCTGGCACTGACGCCATAGCGTGCCAGCACCAGTGCAAAGAGCAGGTCACCCGGCACGCAGAAGCGCTTCGAGTGGGGATCGTGAATGGGGTTGAAATCGCCGGCGATCCCCTTGGCAAAACGACTGGCCTGCTCGGGGTTGATGTAAACGTATCCACCGCGAACATCGTGGTAGGGTCGCAGAAAGGCGTGTTCGTTCACTTGAGATCCCCGTTTGCCGTCGAAGTCTTTGAATTATAGCTGGGAGTATTGACGTATCACCGACAGGAATTCGTCCCCGTAGCGATCGAGCTTTGCCACACCGACGCCCGAGATGCCGGCGAACTCCTCCAGGCTGGCGGGAGCGGCGTGCACCATCTCGCGCAGCGTCGCGTCGTGAAAGATCACGTAGGGTGGCACACCCTGGGCGTCCGCCAGTCGCCGGCGGCAGGCGCGCAGCGCCTCCCAGAGCTCCTGCTGCGCAGGAGTGAACGCCGCCTCTACCGACTCCCGGGAGGCGCGGTCCGGGCGCTCGGGGCGTGGCGGCCGGCCCTGCCGCCGCAGATGAACGCGGGTTTCGCCACGCAGGAGCGGACGGCAGGACTCGTCGAGCTTCAGCGCGCCGAAGCCCTGGAGATCCACGCGCAGCAGTCCGCGCGCGATCAGCTGGCGGAAGATACCCCGCCACTCGGCCGGCTCGATGTCCGCACCGATGCCGAAGGTGCTGAGCCGATCGTGACCGAACCGACGCACCCGATCATTGCCCCGCCCGCGCAGCACGTCCACCAGGTGGTTCACGCCGAAGCGCTCGCCCGTACGGTAGGCGCAGGACAGCGCCATCTGCGCCGGGACGGTGGCGTCCCAGGTCGCGGGCGGATTCAGGCAGGTGTCGCAGTTGCCGCAGGGCTCGGGAAGCTCGTCGCCGAAATAGGCGAGGAGCGCCTGCCGCCGGCAACTGGTCAGCTCGCAGAGCCCGAGCATCGCCTCCAGCTTGTGCCGTTCGACGCGCTTGTGCTCGTCGCCGGCGGTGGACTGCTCGATCATCTGCCGAAGCGTGATCACGTCCTGTAGCCCGTAGAGCATCCAGGCGTCGGCCGGCAGCCCGTCGCGCCCGGCACGGCCGGTCTCCTGGTAGTACGCCTCGACGCTGCGGGGGAGATTGAGGTGCGCGACGAAGCGCACGTTGGGCTTGTCGATCCCCATGCCGAAGGCGATGGTCGCGACCATGATCACGCCCTCCTCCTTCAGGAAGCGCGTCTGGTGGCGTTCCCGCTGCGCGGTGGTCAATCCGGCATGATAGGGCAGCGCGACCAGACCCTGACCGCCCAGCCAGTCGGCAATGGCCTCCACGCGCCGGCGCGACAGACAGTAGACGATCCCCGCCTCACCGGGATGGACCTCGCGGATGAATCGCAGCAGCCGGTTCCGTGCGCTGCCGCTGTCGGACTGGCCGATGTGATAGCGGATGTTCGGCCGATCGAAGGGGCTGACGAACTGGCGAGCCTTCTCCAGACCGAGCCGCGACACGATCTCGCGCCGGGTGGCCTGGTCCGCAGTCGCGGTGAGCGCGATCCGGGGCACCGTGGGAAAGCGCTCCGCCAGGACCGACAGCCCGATGTACTCGGGCCGGAAGTCGTGTCCCCACTGGGATACGCAGTGCGCCTCGTCGATTGCGAACAGGGCGACCCGGCAACGGTCCAGCAACTCCAGGGTGCGCGACAGCAGCAGCCGCTCGGGGGCGACATACACCAGGTCCAGCTCCCCCGCCCGCAGTGCCTCCTCGGCGCCCCGGTTGTCGGCCGCGGACTGCGCCGAGTTCATCGCGGCGGCGCGCACACCGCTCAGACGCAGGGCGGCGACCTGATCGTGCATCAGCGCGATCAGCGGCGAGATCACGATGCCGACCCCGGGCCGCAGCAACGCCGGAATCTGGTAGCAGAGCGACTTGCCGCCGCCCGTGGGCATCAGTACCAGCGCATCGTCGCCCGCGACCACGGCCTCGATGATCTCCCGCTGCGCGCCGCGGAAGCCGGAATAGCCGAACACGTCGGCGAGCAGTCGCTCGGGTTCCGGAGTCAATGCGCGATCGTCTGTGTCAGGGCGCTGGTCATCTGTCTTCCACATTCCACTCTCCCGTCCCTGGGTACCATAGGCAGCCCACCCCGCGCACGCTTGCCGCTGAATGCCGCGGCGCGGAAGGCGCATTGGACCTCGCCGCCGGCGGCACCGTAGAGTGAGCGCACTGTGCCGCTCTGTGAAGGGTCATGGCGATACGTGCCACTCCGAAACAGGAAGACCGGTCACCGATCGCCGTGATCGTTCCGTCGCCCCATCCCTCTCCCGCAACCGGGAACGGGGGATTTCGTCCGCGCAGCGCGCGGTCTTCAGCTTAACCCGGGATTCTGCCATGCGTGGCCACGCCTCGCCCGTCGATGCGCCCGAAGGGGCCATCAACTGGCGCATCATCGCCAGCCTCCTGCCCTATCTCTCGGAGTACCGCGGGCGCCTGTTCCTGGCCCTCGGGCTGATGGGCCTTGCGAAGCTGGCCAACGTCACGGTCCCGATCGCGCTGAAGTTCATCGTCGACCACTTCGAGGATGCCGGAGTGGAGGCGCTGGTCGCCGTCCCCCTGGCGCTGCTGGTCGCCTACGGGCTGCTGCGCTTCTTCGCCACCTTCTTCGGAGAGCTGCGCGATGCGGTGTTCGTTCGCGTCGCGGAGCGTGCGATGCGCCGGGCGGCGTTGCAGGTCTTCGAGCACCTGCACCGGCTCGAGTTGGGCTTTCACCTCTCGAGGCAGACGGGCGCGCTGTCCCGGGACATCGAACGGGGCATCACCGGCATCAGCTTCCTGCTGCGGTTCATGGTCTTCAACATCCTGCCAACCATGATCGAGATCCTGCTGGTGGCGTTCATCCTGCTGATCGCGGTCGGGCCGGTGTTCATGGTCACCATCCTTGTGGCGATCGGGGTGTACGTGGCCTACTCGGTGCTGATCACCGAGTGGCGCACACGCTTCGTGCGCGAAGCGAACCTGCGCGACAACGAGTCGACGACCCGCGCGGTCGACAGCCTGCTGAACTACGAGACAGTGAAGTACTTCGGCAACGAGCGCTTCGAGGCCGAGCGCTACGACCGGGGGCTGGCCGCCTGGGAAACGGCGCGGATGAAGAACGTGCTCTCCCTCGTGCTGCTGAACAGTGGCCAGGCGCTGATCATCGCCGCAGCCATCACGGTGATGATGATCCTCGCGGCACAGCGGGTCGCCGACGGCAGCATGACGCTGGGCGACCTGGTGATGGTGAACGCCTACATGATCCAGCTCTTCATTCCGCTGAACTTCCTGGGTTTCGTGTACCGCGAGATCCGACAGTCGCTGGCGAATATCGAGCGGCTGTTCGGCCTGCTGGAGCAGCCGGTGAAGGTGCAGGACCGGCCGGGAGCCCCCGACCTCGAGGTGCGCGAGGGCACCGTGGCCTTCGACGAGGTGCACTTCCGCTATCACCCGGAGCGCCCGATCATCGAGGGCATCAATCTCAAGATTCCCGCAGGCCACAAGGTCGCGGTGGTGGGCCCCAGCGGCGCCGGCAAGTCGACGCTCTCCCGCCTGCTCTTCCGGTTCTACGATGTCGATGCGGGCCGCATCACCATTGACGGTCAGGACATCCGTGAAGTGACCCAGCACAGCCTGCGTCAGGCGATCGGCGTGGTCCCGCAGGATACGGTGCTGTTCAACGACAGCATCGGCTACAACATCGCCTACGGGCGCCCGGACGCGACGCCCGAGGAGATCCGCGAGGCCGTTCGTCTGGCCCACCTCGACGGCTTCATCGCACAGCTACCGCAGGGGCTGGACACCGTTGTCGGGGAGCGGGGGCTGAAGGTGTCCGGGGGCGAGAAGCAGCGGATCGCGATCGCCCGGATGCTGCTGAAGGATCCGCCGATCCTGATCTTCGACGAGGCGACATCGTCGCTCGACTCGGGCTCCGAGAAGGCGATCCTCGAGGCGCTGAACGAGGTCGCGGCCCGACGCACCACGCTGGTGATCGCGCACCGCCTGTCCACGGTGATGGACGCGGACAACATCGTGGTGATGGAACACGGTCGCGTGGTCGAACAGGGCACCCACCACCAACTGCTGGCGCGGGACGGGGCCTACTGGCGCCTGTGGCAGCACCAGCGCGAGGCGGCGTCGAAGGGGTCCGGTTCGGGTGAGGGCCCCGATTCGCCAACAGAGGATGATTTCGGCGCAAGGGCCACGGAACGCGTCGAGAAGCCGCGGTAGGGGCTTTTGGGCAAGCAAAGGCGGGGGATATCTCTTGTGGGAGCGACCTCTGGTCGCGATTGCCGGCGCCTGGAACAGGCTGCAACGCCCAATCGCGGCTGGAAGCCGCTCCCACAGGCGTCAATTGCCTGGTGGGAGCAGCCCCCAGCCGCAATGGCATGCGCCCGTCCTGAGTAGGAGCGGCTTCCAGCCGCGATCGCATGCGCCCATCCTGAAGTAGGAGCGGCTTCCAGCCGCGATCGCATGCGCCCGTCCTGAAGTAGGAGCGGCTTCCAGCCGCGATGGCGAGCCACCGCGCAGTCACTCCTGCTTGAGCAGATCAGCCAGGCCCGCAAACGGATTGTGCGTGGCGGCCTTGCCGGTGCCGCCGTCCTTGCCCGGCGTCGCATCCACGTAGCGCTGGTGCTCATTGTCGTGGCAGTACAGGCAGAGGAGTTCCCAGTTGCTGCCGTCCAGCGGGTTGTTGTCGTGGTTGTGGTCGCGGTGGTGCACCGTGAGCTCGCGAAGGTTCGCCGCGGTGAATTCGCGGCCGCAGCGCCCGCACACCCACGGGTACATCTTCAGCGCACGTTCGCGGTAGCCCTTCTCCCGCTCGGCCTTGTCCTGCTGTGCACGCGCCACCAGGGCATCGAGGCGGCCGCTGTTCTTCTGATTCATGCCGTGGATCCGTTATCACCCGTTCAGAGAGTAGACAATCCGTCTGCAAACGGGAATCCCCCGCTTGGCGCCGAATACGAAGATGCGCCCCGCAACAGGGCAGCGGTTTGCTGCACTGCGCGATCCCGGTGCGCGTGCCGCCAGCAGCGGAGCATCACAGTGCGACTGCCTGCTCCATCGCCACCCCGGTGTGCGACTGCCGGTCGAACCGGCTCTCCGCGAAGAGGATGATCAACAGGGCCGCGGTCGTGCCGATGATTGCGGCCTCGATGATGACCCTGGTCTTCTTCCAACGCCACTTGCCACGCTTCATGCCCCACCCCCGAGCATCCCGGCTACGCTGCTTCGCGGGGAGGAACCGCTGCAACATCCGTTCCGGAAATGGGACGATTGCCGGGCACGCCCGAGCCTGCCCCTCGGCAAACGCGGGGCTTCCGCGAAGGCTCAGGCCTCGACGCCGTGTTCCCGCGTGGACTGGAACCGGATCTCCGGCCATTTTTCCATGGCCATCTGGAGATTCACGCGGGTGGGTGCGATGTATACGAGATCCCCGCCGTGGTCGACCGCGAGGTTCTGGGCGGCGCGGTCCCTGAACTCGGCGAAGCGCTTGGGATCGTCGGAGCTGACCCAGCGGGCGGTCTGCACGTTCACGTTCTCGAAACGGCAGTCGACCTTGTATTCCGTCTTCAGACGGTCGGCGACCACGTCGAACTGCAGCACACCCACCGCACCCAGGATCAGGTCGTTGTTGTTCAGCGGCCGGTACAGCTGGGTCGCGCCCTCCTCGCAGAGCTCCTGGAGGCCCTTCGCGAGCTGCTTCATCTTCAGCGGATCCCGTAGCTGCGCGCGCCGGAAGAGCTCCGGGGCAAAGTTCGGAATCCCGGTGAAGGCGAGGTCCTCGCCCTCGGTGAAGGTGTCCCCGATGCGGATGGTGCCGTGGTTGTGGATACCGATGATGTCGCCGGGATAGGCCGTCTCCACGTGCTCCCGGTCCGAGGCCATGAAGGTCAGCGCATCGGCGATCTTCACGTCGCGCCCGATGCGCACGTGGCGCAGCCTCGCCCCCTTGGTGAAGGTCCCGGAACAGATGCGCAGGAACGCGATCCGGTCGCGGTGGTTCGGGTCCATGTTCGCCTGGATCTTGAACACGAAGCCGCTGAACGCGGGCTCGGCCGGATCCACCGTGCGCGTCTGGGTCGGCCGCGGGCGCGGCGGCGGCGCGTATTCCACGAAGTCGTCCAGCAACTCCTCGACGCCGAAGTTGTTGATCGCCGACCCGAAAAAGACCGGCGTCAGCCGCCCGGCGAGGTAGGCCTGGTGATCGAAGGCGTGCGAGGCGCCGCGCACCAGCTCCAGCTCCTCGCGCAGTTCCGCCGCCTGCGACCCCAGCACCGCGTCCAGGCGCGGGTTGTCCAGCCCCTGGATCACCTCCCCCTGCTGGATCCTGCCGCCGTGAGTCGGCGAGTACAGGTGCACCGCGTCCCGCGCCAGGTGGTACACGCCCTTGAAGCGCTTGCCCATGCCGATCGGCCAGGTCACCGGCGCGCACTGGATCTTCAGCACCTCCTCGACCTCGTCCAGCAACTCGATCGGCTCCCGACCCTCGCGGTCGAGCTTGTTGATGAAGGTCATGATCGGCGTGTCGCGCAGCCGGCAGACCTCCATCAGCTTGATCGTGCGCTCCTCCACGCCCTTCGCCGCGTCGATCACCATCAGCGCGGAGTCCACCGCCGTCAGCGTGCGGTAGGTGTCCTCGGAGAAGTCCTCGTGCCCCGGGGTATCGAGCAGGTTCACGATGCGGTCCCGATACGGGAACTGCATCACCGACGAGGTTACCGAGATCCCGCGCTGCTTCTCCATCTCCATCCAGTCGGAGGTCGCGTGGCGCGCGCTCTTGCGGCCCTTCACCGTGCCGGCGAGCTGGATCGCGCCGCCGAACAGCAGCAGCTTCTCGGTGATCGTGGTCTTGCCCGCGTCCGGGTGCGAGATGATCGCGAAGGTGCGGCGGCGGGCGGTTTC
>JAABTX010000081.1 GCA_011389655.1 Thioalkalivibrio sp. | reverse complement strand
TGGTGGGCCCGCTGCGCTTGGCCCACCCTACGGTGGTCGGGGGGTCTGGGGCTATTCGTCGCGCGGGGGTTGCGCGGGCTTCGGGGCGGGCCGATGGGGCGCGTATTCGAGCCAGACCTCCCGGCTCAGTTTCAGCGCGAGGAGCAGCCACGGCACCGCGTGCAGCACCAGGTCGAAGATGTCCAGCGGCCGGGTGAGTTCACCCTGGAACAGCCAGCGGATCTTCTCGGCAATGTGGGGTTCCGGCACCCAGGGCGCGAGCCCCAGGGTCGCGACCAACAGGGCGAACAGCCACACGGGCGTGCGATCGATCCAGACGATAAGCTTGTTCATGAGTAAAGTCTAACTTACTTGAATAGTTGATGAGCAAATCCGGCGGATCGAACCAGCGAACTGGGGCATGCCACCCCGGCGAGGGACCCGCACCTGGCGCGAGACCCGACGAAACCCGAACGGGCGCCACCGCGGCTGGAAGCCGCCGGCAAGCCGAGCGCACGGTGCCGGGGCCGAACGCCATGCGCGGTTCCGGGAGCGGCGGAAGCGGCTTGCGGGCCATCGATTGCCCGGTGTGTCTGGCATCGTCGGGCCGGCTGTTTGCGAGCGTCGGCGGGCGCGATTACCTGCGCTGCGAGGCCTGCGAGGCGACCTTCCTCTGCCGGGAGCGGCTTCCCGGCCGGGAGCGCGAGTCAATGGAATACCGCCAGCACCGCAACCAGTCCGATGACCCGGCGTACCGTGCCTTCCTGCGGCCGCTCGCCGAATCGCTGCTGGCGCGTCTGGCGCCCGGCCGCGAGGGGATGGACTTCGGTTGCGGCCCGGACCCCGCGCTCGCGGCGATGCTGCGCGAGGCCGGACATCGGGTCGCGCTCTACGATCCCCTCTTCCACCCCGATCCCGAGGCGGGGCAGCGACGCTACGACTTCATCACCTGCTCCGAGGTCGTCGAGCACTTCCACCATCCGGCCCGGGAGTTCGCGCGCCTCGACGCAATGCTGAGGTCCGGTGGCTGGCTCGCGATCCAGACCACGTTCCAGACGGACGACACGGCCTTCGCCCGCTGGAACTACCGCCGCGATCCCACCCACGTGGTGTTCTATCGGCCACGCACCTTCGAGCGGATCGCCCTTCGGCACGACTGGCAGCTCGTGTTTCCGTCCCGGAACATCGCGCTGATGCAGAAACGGGCCTGAACCCGATAGGCATCATATAACCGCAAGACGGGCCTTGAGCCTCACGCTGACGGCCGCGCGGCGACCAGCCAGGCCTCGTTGCGCAGGCCCTCGGCCGGATTCCCGAACAGGCCCTCCTCGCGGTAGGCGAGCAGGCGCAGATCCGGAAACAGGTCCAACAGTTCGTTCGGGGCCAGCCGGAAATCCGGGTTGCCCGGGCCGCGGTCGTCAACCGCCTCGCGGGTCCAGGTCTGGTAGAACAGCAGCCCGCCCGGCCGCAATGCCGCTGCGAGCGCCGGCGCGAGCGAGCGCTCGAGGAAATAGGACACGGCGATCACGTCGAAGGCATCGGGAGCCGGTGGCAGCGTTTCCAGGTCGCGAACCTCGGCCCGGATCGGCAGGCCGTGTTCCTCGGCATGCTCGCGGAGCCTTTCGATCGCGACCGGAGAAAGATCCCAGGCCCGGGTGACCAGTCCCCGTCCGGCGAGGAGGCTGGCGTTTCCGCCCAGCCCGCAGGCCAGATCGAGCGCAGCGCCGTTCGGAGGCAGCAGATGGGCGAACTGCTGCAGCACCGCGCAGGGGGTCGCGGCAGCGGCGTCGGCCTCCGCGTAGCGCTGGTTCCACTTCTGTTCGAGATTCGAGGTCATTTCAGGCGCGGCCCCCCGCCCAGCCCTCACTCCACCGGCGCCAGTCGCGCGACCAGCGCATCCCAGGCGATCACCACGTCGGGCAGCACACCCACCGCCGTTTGGCCTTGCAATTCCTGCACGTCGGGCTTGCCGTAGGCACCTTCGACCAACCGGTAGATCGTGACCATCCGGTCGGTGGGGTGCACCAGCCAATACTCCTTCACCCCGGCGCGCTCGTAGACCTGGCGCTTGCGCACGTGGTCATGCGAGGCGGTGGACCGCGACAGGACCTCCACGACCAGGTCGGGCGCGCCGCGAACGCCACGGCGGTCGAGGCGCGACGGATCGCAGACCACCAGCACGTCGGGCTGCACGACGGTATCGATCTGATCGTCGGCTTCGTCCAGGCGTGGCAGGCGGACGTCGACGGGAGCGACGAACGGCTTGCAGGGTCCCTCGCCGAGTGCCAGCCGCAACTGAAAGAAGATCTCGCCAGCCACCTCCTGATGCTCGAGATCAGGCGCCGGCGCCATCATGAAGGCCTCGCCGTCGATCAACTCGTAGCGGACGTCCTCCGGCCACCCGAGATAGTCACCATAGGTGTGGTGAATGGTGTCGCGCCGCGCCAGTCCCATGGGATGCCTATTGTTGAGTTGCCGTCTACTGCGAGTCTATCCCGACGGGACTGGCGCGCAAACCTGTAACGGGGCATCTGCCCCGGAGCACCTGCAACGGAGCGGGCGACTGTTATGGAGTGCGGCGGCTTGCCGCCGCTTTGCCCTCGCGGAAGCTCGCTTCCGCGGCAGGGGGCAAGCCCCCTGCGTCCAAAGCGGGAGCAAGCTCCCGCACTCCATGGGCGGTCAGAACTGCTGCTCTTCGGTGGAGCCGGTCAGCGCGGTGACGGAGGAGCCGCCGCCCTGGATCACGGTGGTCACCTCGTCGAAGTAGCCGGCGCCGACCTCCTGCTGGTGCGACACGAAGGTGTAGCCGCGCTCCCGGGCCGCGAACTCGGGCTGCTGCACCTTCTCCACATAGTGCCGCATCCCCTCCCCGCGCGCGTAGCCGTGCGCCAGATCGAACATGTTGAACCACATGCTGTGGATACCGGCCAGGGTGATGAACTGGTACTTGTAGCCCAGCTCGGAGAGTTCCTCCTGGAAATGCGCGATCTGCGCGTCGTCGAGGTTCTTCTTCCAGTTGAAGGACGGCGAGCAGTTGTAGGCCAGCAGCTTGTTCGGGTTCTGGCCGAGCACCGCCTCGGCGAACTCGCGCGCGAAGCCGATGTCCGGGGTACCGGTCTCGCACCAGACCAGGTCCGCGTAGGGCGCATAGGCGAGACCGCGGCTGATCGCCTGCTCGAGCCCGTTCTTCACCCGGAAGAAGCCCTCGGCGGTGCGCTCCCCGGTCAGGAACGGCTGGTCGTTCTCGTCCACGTCGCCGGTCAGCAGGTTCGCGGCCTCGGCATCGGTGCGGGCGAGCAGCAGCGTCGGCACGCCCGACACGTCCGCGGCCAGGCGCGCGGCGATCAGCTTCTGCACCGCCTCCTGGGTCGGCACCAGCACCTTGCCACCCATGTGGCCGCACTTCTTCACCGCCGCGAGCTGATCCTCGAAGTGCACGCCGGCCGCGCCGGCCCCGATCATGTTCTTCATCAGCTCGAAGGCATTCAGCACGCCGCCGAAGCCGGCCTCCGCATCGGCGACGATCGGGAGGAAGTGGTCCACGTAACCCTCGTCACCGGGGCCGATCCCGCGCGACCACTGGATCTCGTCACCGCGCTGGAAGGTGTTGTTGATCCGGCGGACCATCGTCGGCACCGAGTCGTAGGCGTACAGCGACTGGTCGGGGTACATGGTCTCGGAGGTGTTGCCGTCCGCCGCCACCTGCCAGCCGGACAGGTAGATCGCCTCCATGCCGGCGCGGGCCTGCTGCAGCGCCTGCCCACCGGTCAGGGTGCCGAGCGCGTTCACGTAGCCCTTGCGGGCGCCGCCGTGGAGCAGCTTCCAGAGCTTCTCCGCGCCCATCCGCGCGTAGGTGTGCTCCGGGCGCACGGTACCACGCAAACGCACCACGTCCGCGGCCGAATACCCGCGGCGAACGTCCCGCCAGCGCGGGGCTTCCGCCCATTCCTGCTCCAGCGCCCGAACCTGCTCCTGCCGGCTTGGAATCTCGCTCATCTGATGTCCTCCGAATCTGGGCCGCGACGGCTCTCTGTTATGTTTTGCATAAGCGCGCCGAGGTACGGCAGCAATGGCGCGGCATCTTGTGCATTGCAGCAAAATAGACTACACCAGACCATCCGTAAAGAAAAAAATGGATCCGATGGCAACAGCCCGAGAACACCTGGTCACCTGCCCCGAGGAGGATCGGGCAGATCCGAGGACCCTGGCCCAGCGCCAGCGACACGCCGCGCAGCTGGCCCGGGCGATCCTGACCGGCTTCGAGCGGCACTACTCCTTCTTCGCCGAGATCACCAGCGACGCGCGCCAGCGCTTCGAGCGGGCCGACTGGGACGCGGTGCGCGAGGCCTCGGCACAGCGGATCAGCTTCTACGACGCCCGCGTCGGCGAGACCATCCGGAAGCTGCACACCAACTTCGAGATCAAGTGCCTGGACGAGCCCCTGTGGCGGGAGATCAAGCGCGTCTACACCGAGATGCTGCGCCACCACAGCCGCCCGGAGCTGGCCGAGACCTTCTTCAACTCGGTCTTCTGCCAGCTGTTCGAGCGCAAGTACTATCACAACGACAACATCTTCGTGACGTCCACCGTGGATCGCGACGAGCTGGCCGCCCACTACCGCGTGTACATGTCCTTCCACCCCCGGGCGGCGGGCCTGGAACACTGCATCTGGGAGATCCTCTCCGCGTTCTACTTCAGCATCCCCTACGAGGACATCGACCGGGACGCCCGGCGTATCGCCGATGCCTTCCGCGAGCGCGCGCCGAGGGCCGCCGCCGCGATGGAGGAGCTGCGCATCGACATGCTCGAATCGCCGTTCTTCCGGAACAAGGCCGCCTATCTGATCGGGCGCGTGACCTGGGGCGACCAGGTCGAACCCTTCGTGATCCCGCTGATGAACAACGAGCAGGGTGCGATCTACGCCGACACCCTGCTGACCACCGCCGACCAGATGGAGGCCGTCTTCAGCTTCGCGCGCGCCTACTTCATGGCGAAGGCCCCCGTGCCGGCGGCCACGGTGGACTTCCTGCGCAGCCTGATGCCGGACAAGCCGCTGGCCGAGCTCTACATGAGCATCGGCTTTCAGAAACAGGCGAAGAACGAGTTCTACCGCGACTTCCTCGATCACCTCGCGCAGACGGACGACCTGTTCAAGATTGCGGAGGGCACGCCGGGCATGGTGATGCTGGTCTTCACCCTGCCCTCCTACGGCTACGTCTTCAAGGTGATTCGGGACCGCTTCCCGCCGCCGAAGGACGTGACCCACGAGCTCGTGAAGCAGCGCTACCAGCAGGTGAAGCTGCACGACCGCGTCGGGCGGATGGCAGACACCCTCGAGTTCTCGGACGTGGCCTTTCCGATCGACCGGTTCCCGCCGGAGATGATCGCCGAGCTGAAGGCGGAGGTGCCATCCCTGCTGGAGTTCGACAATGACGTGCTGGTGATCAAGCACCTGTACATCGAGCGGCGGATGCTGCCACTGAACCTCTTCCTCGAGGAGGCCGACGACGAGGAACGGCAGATGGCGCTGGGCGACTGGGGGCTCGCGATCAAGCAGCTGATGGCGGTGAACATCTTCCCCGGCGACCTGCTGTTCAAGAACTTCGGGGTGAATTGCCTGGGCAAGGTGGTCTTCTACGACTACGACGAGATCGCCTACCTGACGGACTGCAACTTCCGCCCAATCCCGCCACCGATGACGCCGGAAGACGAGCTCAGCGCGGAGCCGTGGTTCTCCGTCGGGCCGAACGACATCTTCCCGGAGGAGTTCCCGACCTTCCTCTGCCAGGATCCGCGGGTGCGGCAGACCCTGAACGAGACCCATCCGGAGCTCTTCGACTACCGCTACTGGCGGGCCCGGCAGAAGGACATCCGCAACGGCGTGCACGGGGACGTGTTTCCGTATTCGAGCCGGATCTCGTTCCCGCGGCCGCAATAAGTGCAGATCTCCGGCCGTAAAAGCAGCCCCGCCGGACTGCCCCCGTAGGAGCGGCTTCCCAGCCGCGATTCCCCTGCCCGGGCCCCCATCGCGGCCAGAGGCCGCTCCCACGACAACCGGTCCATCCCTCCAGAAGAGCAGCGCCGAGAAAGCAGCCCCGTCAGCCTGACCCCGTGGGAGCGGCTTCCCAGCCGCGATACCCCTGCCCGAGCCCCCATCGCGGCCAGAGGCCGCTCCCACAAGAAACCGGGCCACCTCTCCAGAAGACCAGCGCCATGGAAGTAGCCCCGTGGGACTGACCCCGTGGGAGCGGCTTCCCAGCCGAGATACCCCTGCCCGAGCCCCCATCGCGGCCAGAGGCCGCTCCCACCACAACTGAGCCACCTCCTATCGCGGCCAGAGGCCGCTCCCACAAAAAACCGAAAGCGTCGACGATCATTGCGCCTTCGTGCTTTTGGCCCGGTCCCCCGTTACCCTTCAACGCCTACTTCGCACCAAGGCCCCCTGTCATATGACCGCCGAGCGCATCCGCGAGATTCCCTACAACTACACCTCCTTCTCCGATCGCGAGATCGTGATCCGCTTCCTCGGCTCGGATACCTGGGACCTGCTGAACGAACTGCGCGGCGAGCGCCGCACCGGCGTCTCCGCGCGCATGCTCTTCGAGGTGCTGGGCGATCTCTGGGTGGTCTCCCGCAACCCCTACATCCAGGATGACCTGCTCGGCCACAGAAAGCGCCGCGAGGCGCTGATCGAGGCCATGCAGCACCGGATCGAGCAGATCGTCGCGCGTGCCGACGGCAACGAGAAGGCACTGCAGCTGGCGCGGGACGCCGAAGGCGCCGTGCGCGCCTTCGCCGAGGAATTCCGCGACACCGCGAGGCTGCGCAGCCGGGTGCGCAAGCGCCTGTCCGGCCTCACCCACAAGGACGACATCGAGTTCGGCGGCCTGGCCCGCGTGTCGCACGTGACCGACGCCACCGACTGGCGCGTGGAGCTTCCCTTCGTCGTGCTCACGCCGGACTCCGAGGCCGAGATGGGCCGGCTGGTCGAGGCCTGCATCGAACTGGGCCTGACCGTGATCCCGCGCGGCGGCGGCACCGGCTACACCGGGAGCGCGGTCCCGCTGACGCCGCGGGCGGCGGTGATCAACACCGAGAAGCTCGAGGGCATCGGCGAGGTGGTCCACAAGCCACTGCCGGGCGTGGACCGCGACGTCGCCACGGTGCGCGTCGAGGCCGGCGTGGTCACGCGCCGGGTCTCCGAACTCGCCGGCGAGAGCGGTCTGGTCTTCGCGGTCGACCCCACCTCGCAGGACGCCTCCACCATCGGCGGCAACATCGCGATGAACGCCGGCGGCAAGAAGGCCGTACTCTGGGGCACCGCGCTCGACAATCTCGCCTCCTGGCGCATGGTCACCCCGCAGGCGGACTGGCTGCAGGTGGAGCGGCTCGACCACAACCTCGGCCGGATCCACGACGCCGAGCGGGTCCGCTTCCGGATCACCCGCTTCGGCCCCGACGGCAGCACCCCCCGCGGCGAACCCGAGGAACTGGAACTGCCCGGCCCGGCCTTCCGCAAGGCCGGGCTCGGCAAGGACGTGACGGACAAGGCGCTGATGGGCCTCCCCGGCATCCAGAAGGAGGGCTGCGACGGTCTGATCACCTCGGCCGAGTTCATCCTGCACCGGATGCCGGCCTTCGTACGCACCGTCTGCCTGGAGTTCTACGGGTCCGATCTGCACCAGGCGGTGCCAGCGATCGTCGAGATCAAGGACGCCACGGACGCCGACCCCGACGTACTGCTCGCGGGCCTCGAACACCTCGACGAACGCTACGTGCGGGCGGTGAAGTACACCCCCAAGGGCGCACGCGGCGAGGCCCCGAAGATGGTGCTGATCGCCGACATCGTCTCCGACGACGAAGACGCGCTGGCCCGGCGCGCGGCCGCGATGGTGCGCTCCGCGAATGCCCGCAACGGCGATGGCTTCATCGCGGTGAGCCCCGAGGCCCGCAAGCGCTTCTGGGCCGACCGCGCCCGCACCGCCGCGATCGCCGCGCACACCAACGCCTTCAAGATCAACGAGGACGTGGTGATCCCGCTGGAACGCCTCGCGGAGTACACCGAAGGGGTCGAGACCCTGAACGTGCGCGAGTCATTGAAGAACAAGCGCGCGATGGTCGACGAGATCCTCGTCTGCCTGCGCGGCGAGCACCCGGAACTGCGCAAGCTGCTGGGCGAACAGGGGAGCGAGGGCCAGCAGTGGTTCGAGGCCAAGTGCGAGCGGGCACTGGAGGTGCTGGAGGCGGTGCGCGCGCGCTGGGCCGCGATCGACGAACACTTCTTCAGTGCCGCAACGGACTGCGAACAGTGGCTGGATGACCGGGCCCGCGCCGACCTGCGCCCCGGCGACCGGCTGATCGACCTGCTGCTGCGGCGCAGCCTGCGCATCTCCTACCGGCGCGAGGTCGAGCGGCCGCTGTTCGAGATCTTCGACGGGCACCAGCTGGAATCGGTACGCAAGCGCATCACCGCGATCCACGACCGGGTCCTGACCAGCCGCCTGTTCATCGCGCTGCACATGCACGCCGGCGACGGCAACGTGCACACCAACATCCCGGTGAACTCGAACGACTACCCGATGATGCAGGCGGCCGAGCGCCTGGTCGAGGCGGTGATGAAGCTCGCCCGCGATCTCGACGGCGTGATCTCGGGCGAGCACGGGATCGGCATCACCAAGATGCAGTTCCTGGAGCCGGAGCGGATCGAGGCCTTCGCCGAGTACAAGCAGAAGGCCGATCCTGAAGGGGTCTTCAACGCCGGAAAGCTGCTGCCCGGCTCCGGGCTCGCGAACGCCTACACACCCTCGCTGCGGCTGGTCGAGCAGGAGGCGCTGATCCTTGAGGAGAGCGAACTCGGCGCGCTGAACGACGAGATCAAGGACTGCCTGCGCTGCGGCAAGTGCAAGCCCGTGTGCAATACCCACGTGCCGCGCGCGAACCTCCTGTACTCGCCGCGCAACAAGATCCTGGCGACCGGACTGATCGTCGAGGCCTTCCTATACGAGGAGCAGACCCGGCGCGGCCTGTCGCTGCAGCACTTCGAGGAGATGAACGACGTCGCCGATCACTGCACGATCTGCCACAAGTGCCTGAGCCCGTGCCCGGTGGACATCGACTTCGGCGACGTGACCATGCACATGCGCGCGATCCTGAAGAACCGGGGCAAGCGCCAGTTCAAGCCGGCCACCGCCGCGTCGATGGCGTTCCTGAACGTGAAGGACCCGACCACGATCAAGGCGATGCGCAAGGGCATGATCGAGTGGGGCTACGCGGCGCAGCGCCTCGGCCACGCGACCTTCCGCAGGCTGAAGCTGCTGAACGGACAGAAGCCGCCGGGCGCGACCACCGGCAAGATGACGCTCCCCGCGCAGGTGGTCCACTTCGTGAAGAAGCCGATGCCCGCCGGCCTGCCCTCCCAGACCACGCGCGCGATGCTGGGCCTGGAGGACGCCCGCTACGTCCCGGTGCTGCGCGACCCGGACAAGACCGACATCGACTCCGAGGCGGTGTTCTACTTCCCCGGCTGCGGCTCCGAGCGCCTGTTCAGCCAGGTGGGGCTCGCGACGCTCGCGATGCTCTACGACGTCGGCGCGCAGACCGTGCTGCCGCCCGGCTACCTCTGCTGCGGCTACCCGCAGCTCGGCAACGGCGACAACGCGAAGGGCCAGGCGATCACCACCGAGAACCGGGTGCTGTTCCACCGCGTGGCCAACACCCTGAACTACCTCGACATCAAGACCGTGGTCGTCTCCTGCGGCACCTGCATGGACCAGATGCTGAAGTACGAATTCGACCGCATCTTCCCCGGCTGCCGCCTGCTCGACATCCACGAATACCTGATGGAGAAGGGGGTGAAGACCGAGGGCGTGCCCGGCGTGCAGTACCTCTACCACGACCCCTGCCACTCGCCGATGAAGACCCACGCCCCCACGGACGTCGCGAACGACCTGCTCGGCCAGCCGGTGCTGCAGTCCGACCGCTGCTGCGGCGAGGCCGGCACCTTCGCGATCAGCCGCCCGGACATCGCCAGCCAGGTCCGCTTCCGCAAGCAGGAGGAGCTGCACAAGGGCATCCGCGCACTCACCGGCGAAGACCGCGCAAAGGACGGCAACGTGAAGATCCTCACCAGCTGCCCCGCCTGCCAGCAGGGCCTGTCCCGCTACCGCGAAGACACCGGCCTCGACACCGACTACATCGTCGTCGAACTCGCCAACCGCCTGCTGGGCGACGACTGGCAGCAGGGCTTCGTGGCCAGGGCCCGCGCGGGGGGCATCGAGAAGGTACTCCTATAACCCCAACCCCAACCCCCCTGTAGGAGCGGCTTCCAGCCGCGATCAAACACAGACGCCACGCCTCCAATGCACGAAAAACCATCGCACAGAGCGCAGGACTTCCTCCTCCGGTGCCAGCCTAGGACTGAGTCCTCGATGAGCGCCTCAAGCGACGTGAAAAGGATACACCGGAATTGGAGCCCATCTCGCTTTGAGGGAGCCGCCATTCACGGTCTGGTATTCTTCAACGATGCGGAACGTCAACCGCAACAAACCCAGGGACCCTCAAATATTTACTTCCATGTTGCTCTTCCGCGAAACTCTACGCTTCGCTCACTGGACCGCCCGAATCCTCCGCCAGTTCGTTCGGGTGCGACCAGGGTCGACCCTCTTGGTCATTTTGAGCACTGCCATTGCGCGCATCACCAGAATCCTCGCTTTTTTTCTCCCCCTAAAGGTCATCCTGCTCGCCGGATCGCCCGGGGTGCCCCGCTACCTTCCATTCGTCCAACCGGACGGAAAGACAGAATGGATCATCGGGCTCACCATCGGCGCATTCGCCGCCTACGGGCTCACCCTTCTCTTGCAGTCCGCTACCGAGCGCTGGTCCCTCAACGCCGGGCGCGAAATCCTTCGCGGCGCCAACCAGATCAGCCTACATGGGCGCCAGGAGGAAGAGACCCGGTCGGCTTTCTCGAGATTCTCCGGTGTCGTTGCAGGAGGGCTGTTTATCGCGCTCAGTGCGCTGCTGCTCTCCTGGCTCAACCCTGCACTGCTGGGGTTCATTAGCGTCAGCGTAGCCCTATTGTACTTGTTCACCGCCTGGTCCCTGCGCGGTGAGTGTGTGCCGCCTCCACGGATGAAGGCACGAATCCAGAATAACCCTAACGCCTACCTTGGCCTGTTCAGCACGCTGATCTTCTTCGGCGCGTTTCTCGTCATCCTCGCGCCATTCCTGCTGGATCGCGGCGGCAACATCCTAATCGCCTTGCTCAGCGTCCTACTCACTCAGCAGATACTGGGGAATCTTTCAACGATCGCCAAAACCGCTACAGCGCTTCTGGCTTCGCGCCCCCGCATCGATCCACTGATCTTCCCAAACGTACAATTGAAGCCCCGCGGGCCGAAGAGAGCGGCAGCCACTCTTCAGGTCGTTTTCGCAAAGGAGCGAAGGCAGCGGCAAAGCGTTGCAGCACTCGCCCAAGTCGAATCAATTAATGGCCATGTCGCCGTCTGCTGGGAAGATTCCACGTTTCGAAGCGCCAAGACACTTCACCTGATACAACACGAGAGTGCGGGTCAACCCGTTCGCCACTACCAGCAACAGATCTTTGCACCCAGTCAGTTCGATCAACTCGAGAACGAGACCGTTCTCTTCCACCATGTACCTCGTGAAAGGCTGAAGGCCCCAAGACGATACACGACCTTCGAAGACGCCGGGTTCCGCTGTCAGATCTGCGACTACGGCGACGCCATACGGGTTTCGAACGAGGAATTCTTGGCCGTGCGCGATCAACTGCTGCGTCACATCTTGTCGTACCGGCCCGGTAAGACCCTTATCCGAAGCTACCGGGGCTCCCGCGTCATGCTCCACCAGCGCCTTACGACCGAATTATGTAGCCGCCTGAACATCGGGATCGACACTACTGAGGAGGCCGAAATCCTGGAACGCTGGATGGAAGACCTCCCCGAGACCCGCCGGATCATCCAGAAACAGCCGCTGGTTCTCTATAATCCAGACCTGAACCGAAACACTGTGACCCGCGATGGTGAGGACTACCTGATCATGGCATGGGGGCGCTGGATGCTGGAACCTCTGGGAGTCGCGATGTTCCTGATGGGCCTGTACAGCAAGGGCCATGAGTTCCTGGAAACACTGCGCCCGCTGCGCACCGATTTTCGCAAGTGTACTTGGGACGGCGATCTCCGCATCGCAGGCCTCTGCGGGCAACTCGAGCAGCAGATCCTGCGCGAGCAGTACAAGGCCGCGCTGACCACGATGAAAGCCATCATGACCCACCACCAGCCTACGGTTGAAGGCGCGTCACCAAAGCGGGCCGCCT
>JAABTX010000080.1 GCA_011389655.1 Thioalkalivibrio sp. | reverse complement strand
GTTGGGCAAGTTTGAAATAGGCCCACTATTCCTGCACTTGCCCGCCTTGCTCCGGCCCTTCTGGCTGTGCTCCATAGTCACCGAACTTTCCGCATGGCCCACTAGGCGTTTGGCGCGCCTGCGGCGCGTTCGCGAGCAGGCTCGCTCCTACAGGGGACCGGGGCGAACCCTGTAGGAGGCCAATCCCCTGTACGGTATTCCCCGGCGCCGGAGCGCCGAGGCGGCTCGCCTCCCACAGGCCCTTCGGATGGTCCCCTGGCGGATGCATTTTTCCGTCCCCGGGGACAATTGCTGAGGCTGCTCTCGCTTAACGAGCCCACGCAGGTGCTGTATAAAGGCGCCACCCAGGCCCACGGAGCCCGTCATGCCGCGTCCCAAGAACCCGCCCGCATCGGTCGTCTTCAAGGATCCCATCCATCTGCTGGCCTTCGGGTTCGGCAGCGGCCTGGCGAAGTATGCGCCGGGCACCTTCGGTTCGCTTGCGGCGCTGGTGTTGTATTTCGCGCTGATCGGCCTGCCGGACTGGGCCTACATCGCGGTGGTGGTGGTGCTCACCATGTCCGCCTTCTGGGTCTGCGGCGAAAGCGCGCGGATGCTTGGGGTGCACGACCACCCCGGCATCGTCTTCGACGAGTGGGCGGGCATGCTGGTCACGCTGGCCTTCCTTCCCGCCGGAGCGCCCCTGATCTGGGTGCTGGTCGGATTTGTGCTGTTTCGCCTCTTCGACATCCTGAAGCCGTGGCCGGCCACCTACTTCGACCAGCACTGGCACGATGGCGTGGGCATCGTGATGGACGACGTGGTCGCCGGTCTCTTCGCCGGCTTCGCCCTGTACCTGATGATTTACGGCCTCTACATGCTGTAGGCCGGTGACCCGCCGGAAGTCCGATTGACCGGGTCACGCGCCGCAGTCCGGCCGGTCCGGTCACCGGTTGGCGCGACGGCCTACAGGCCCTTCGGCGGCCATTTTCGGGCCCGAAAATGCCCGTCCAAGGCTCGAAAACAGCCCTTCAGGCGACCTTGATTCCGGTTGAATCAGTGGCTTGGCTTGGTCCGACCCCCGCGATGCCTTTGGCGGGAGCCGTTCGGAGGGGGCGGGTGTCTCGGATTCGCTACAGAAACGATGGATCTGTGACTTTTTTATCAGAAAAGACTTGAAATACGACACCGTAGCGTATATAAAACACCTGTCCATTCGCGGAATGGCATCAGCGATACCCGCTAACCCGTGTTTCAAACTGTTTTCAACTGTCCTGGGAGACAACTCATGAACAAGAAAATCGTAGCTCTGGCCGTTGCCGCTGCGTTCGCGATCCCGGCTGCTGCCTCGGCGCAGACCACGCTGTACGGTCAGTTCAAGTACGAGGTCGGCTTCATCGACGACGGAGCCGACAGCAACCTCGTTCACTCCTCCCGCGGTACCCGCCTCGGGGTCCGTGGCGCCGAGGACCTCGGTGGCGGCCTGCAGGGCATTTTCCGCTTCCAGAACAATTTCTCGCAGGTAAACGGTGGGTTGACTTCGACAAGGTTCAACCTGAACGAAGAGGCCTGGGTCGGCCTGCAGGGCGGATTCGGCCGCCTGCTGATCGGCCGCAGCGACAGCGCGGTGAAGAATGCCTCCAAGCCCTTCCGCATCTTCACCGATACGCTGGCTGACGTGAACAACCGTCCCGGTGGCTGGCAGCGTGCAGAAGGCCTCCACTACACGACCCCGAACTTCGGCGGCGCGACCATTGGTCTGACCATCGAACCGAACGGCGTGGAAACCGACGTCTACTACGCGGCGAATGTGATCTACGACATGGGCCCGCTGAATCTCCACGCTGCGGCTGAGGGTTCCCCGGACGATCCGACCTACGCGGTTGGCGACATCGGTGTTGACGAGACCAACTATCAGGTTGGCGCCAGCTATGACTTCGGTGCTGGAGACATCGGCGTGCTGTACCAGGCACGGAACGACGCTGACGATGATGTGATCACGATTCCCGTGAACTACAAGGTGCTGCCGAACGTGAACCTGCGTGCCGCCGTTCAGTACATTGACTTGGACGCTGGTGACGACTTCACCAACTACGCGCTGGGTGCGCAGTACATGCTCAGCGGCCGTACCGAGCTCTATGCCAATGTGTGGTCTGACGACTTCGCGGGCCCGACCCCGGGCGGTGCGGACGAGACCCACTTCGGCCTCGGTGTTCGCCACGCGTTCTAGGCACTCCAGCAGGACCTGAAGGCCGGCAGCATTGGCCTTCCCTCAACGGGCGCCCTCGGGCGCCCGTTTTTCGTATGTGCAGGGGCCACGGGGTGGGTGCCTGGGGTCGGCACGCGAGCGCGGGTGGACAACGAAGATGGACCCCTGCGACGCCGGGGCGGATGCACCGAGGTGGCAGGGGGACCGGTGCCGAACCCGAGTGTTGTTGCCGGCTGAACGCGGAACGGGGAAAAGTGGCGTGGTCATGCTGCAGGAGGCTGGGGCTCTGGGCGACGGTCTTTGCGTGCGCTGGCTCGCCGAGAGGGCTCCGCACAGGGATGTCGGGGCTATGGGGGGTAAGCCTTTGGGTATCGGGTTTCTGAGGGGCTGGCTCGCCGAGAAGACTCCCGAAGCGGATGTCGGGGTATCGGGTGTAAACCTTTGGTATCCGCTTTCCGGGGGACGCTGGGTCGCCGAGCGGACTCGCCTCCCACGGGGTGTGGGGTGGGGATGTGGATCAGGTTGCCAGGTGCAGGCGGTCCGGGATCCGGGGATCGCGGGCTGTTGGGATGCCGGTGATCAGGATCGGAGTCCCGGTGCAAGCCGCGGTTATCGGAAGTGGCGTGTCCCGCTCACGCCAAACGGTGCACCGACATCCCTGTCGGTGCACGACGCGTCGTTCGGCTGGTGGCTTACTGGTCGCCGGTGATCGGGTGGTCCTGGGCTCCGGGGACCGGCTGGCCCTCCTGGTAGTAGCTGTCAACGGGATCGCCGCCCTCCATGTCCCCGCGCATCCCCGGGTGATCCTGTTCGCCCGGCATCGGCATGCCCTCGTCCTTGTAGTAGGCCTCGTCAGGCGCGCCGCGGGTTTCCATCTCACCGTCGAAGCCCGGATGATCCTGCGCGCCGGGGATCGGCTGGCCCTCTTTGTAGTACTCCTCCGCGCCCGCCTGGGCGATCGCCATCGCGGGAAAGAGGATCAGGCCGAATGCGAAAGTCTTCAGGTGTTTCATCTTCGTCTCCTTGTGCCGTTCTCGACGGCGATCGTGCGTTTTGTGTCAAAGGCTTCATCAACCGGCTGGATTCGCCGGGCCGATGGGTGGCTCTGCAGGCCTCACGGACAACCGAGGTGTGACGGCATCCCCTTCGGTTTCCCACGGCTCGCTGCCTTTCGGCTGTGTCCCGGGTTCCGCATGGGTGTCTCCTCGTGTCGTTGGCCGGTGCTGCCGGAAGGGCCGCTCATCCGGGTCGTTACCCAACTGCCCCGCCATCTGACCTGTTCATTTCTTGATGAGCTCAGGCGTAGTAAACCACGCGACCGGCACGAGAACCCTACGCAAGAACACGTAGGCAAAAACCCCCGATCGTTTCCGATCTCCGGATTTCCGCCAGCGGGGTCGGACCAAGCCAACTGATTGTTTTCACGGAGATACGGGTCTGTTTTCGGGGGTGTTTCGAGCCTTAGAGGCATGTTTTTGGTCCCCAAAAGGGCGTTCAAGGCTGCGGGTGCGTATTCCGCGCCAAGGTGACTGCTTATTCCGTCGCAACGTGACCGGCTTTTCCGGGGCAACATGACCGGTGCTTCTGTTGGAGCGTGACCGGTTTCCGGGGTTGGGACGGAATCCTGGTCTCGTTCCGCGGAGCCTCATGCAACTCGCTCTTCCCCTTGCCTGTTCGCCTCGGTTGGAGGCAGCCCACTGGTGGTTTTTGCAACCGAGACTTGCGAAGATCCGCAGACGACGAGCGCAGGATGCGCTCCCGATTCCCCTCCGGCAAAGGATGGCCACGATGACCCAGGAACATTCCGACGATTTCGACTCCCCGTGGAAGGAGGCGCTGGAACAGGCGCTCCCGGATTTCCTCGCGCTGTTCTTTCCCCAGGCACACGCGGAGATCGACTGGAGCCGCGGCTACCGGTTCCGGGACAAGGAACTGCAGCAGGTCGTGCGCGACGCGGAGCTCGGCCGGCGCTACGCCGACAAGCTCGCTGAGGTGTACACGCTCGACGGCGCCAGGACCTGGGTGCTGGTGCATATCGAGATCCAGGGGCGAGCGGATCCCGGGTTTGCCGAGCGCATGTACGTGTACCACTACCGCCTGTTCGACCGCTACCGCCGGGACGTGGTGAGCCTGGCCGTGCTGACGGATGCGCAGGGGGGCTTTCGGCCCGGTGGATACGAACATGAGCGCTGGGGCTGCTCGCTGCGGTTCCGGTTTCCGATGGTGAAGCTGCTCGACTGGTGTGAGCGCACCGCCGCCCTGGAGGCGGATCGCAACCCATTCGCGCTGGTCGCGCTGGCGCAACTGCAGGCGATGGTTCATCGGAGCGGCCCTGCCCGGAAGTCCGCAAAACTCCGCCTGATCCGTTTCCTGTATCAGCGGGAGTACACGCGCGAGCAGATCCTCGCCTGGTTTCGGGTGCTGGACTGGATCCTGCGATTGCCGGAAGATCTGGACAGGGAGTTCAGGGAAGAACTGATTGCCTTTGAGGAGGAAACACAGATGCCATATGTGACCAGCGTCGAACGAATCGGGATTCAGAAGGGCCGGCAACAGGGTTTGGAGCAGGGTTTGGAGCAGGGTTTGGAGCGCGGCTTGGAGCAAGGCCTGCAACGGGGCCGGCAGGAAGGCCGTAAGGAAGGCGAGGCTGCGATTCTGTTGCGCCAGATTGCCCTGAAATTCGGGCCGCCGAGCGAGCACGTGCACGCGCGGATCGAGGCCGCCGATGCCGATACCCTGCTGGACTGGTCGGCACGCATTCTGACGGCAGAGCGAGTTGACGACCTTTTCCAGTGACGCGGGGTTGTCGAGGTTGTCGGGGGACAGTACATCCGTTTCTCCGCAGCCGATTGTTCCGAGGCGCTGGCAGCAACGAAGGGGGGTCGGATCAAGCCAAGTCGGGGGCACGCCACCGTGCTGGGGCAAAGCGACGCCGCTGTTTTCGCTCGCGAGAGTCCGTCCTGTGGGCGTCACCGCCTCAATCGTTGCGCCGATCCGCCAGCACAACGCCGGCGCGCCGTCCCGCCAAATGCCTTCGGCGAGCCGACGACAGCGGCCGACGATCGCACGCCGGGGTGTCAATACCCGGTTGCTGCTTGACCGTACCCAACTGCTGAAGGCCTGCAGGCCTTCCTCGGTGGCACAAAGGCTCTGGTTGGCACCATCGGAGGAACGGGGTGGTCGTGGCCCCGCACGAGCTGGTGGCGGTGCCACGTTCCTGGCTGCCGAAGATCGATCTGCCGTCATGCGTCTTGTGAAAGGACCATAAAAAGACTAAATAAAGACCTCATTCGTTCGGGAGAGCAGAAATGCGCTACTCATCGCAGGTCAAGCCCATCAGCTATCTCAAGGCCAACGCCGCCGAGGTGCTGGCGCAGCTGTCTGCGCAGAGGACGCCGTTGGTCATCACCCAGAACGGCGAAGCCAGGGCCGTGTTGCAGGACGTTGCCTCCTACGAGGAAACGCAGGAAACGCTTGCCCTGCTCAAGATACTGGCGCTGGGCTGCCAGGATGTGGAAGCGGGCCGGGTCAAGCCGGCGGCGGATGTCGTGACTCGCCTGCGCGCCAAGCACGCAACGCGCGGATGACGCGCAGGCTGCCTCGCCACGAGGTGCTGCTCACTGAGGGTGCGGAACAGGACCTGGAATCCATCTACGACTACATCGCCGAGTCGGACGGCGTGGCCAACGCCAATCACGTGCTCGACCAGTGGATGAAAATCGTGGATGATCTGGCGCACATTCCCGAACGGGGCAATTATCCCAAGGAATTGGCGGCGCTCGGCATCAGGGAATACCGGCAAACCGCGTTCAAACCCTACCGAGTGATCTACCGCATCCTCGGTGCCCAGGTCATCATCTACCTGATCGTCGATGGTCGGCGGGACATGCAGTCGGTGCTGGCCCGCAGGCTCCTCGGGGCCTGATCCATCAGTCGGTTTGTTCACGCGCTCGGCCCTCGGGGTCGGACCAGGCCAACTGTTTGTTTTCGCCAGGAGATGGGCCGATTTTACTGGACATTTCGGGGCTTGACGGCATGTTTTTGGTTCCAAAAAGGGGTTCCAACGCGGCAGAGGTCCGCCATGGCCCGCGTGAAGGTCGCGGTGCCGGTTCCGGTTGATGGGGTGTTCGAGTATGGGGAGGTGCCGTGGTTGGGCCGGTTTCCGATGAGGCTGAAGAACTCGCCGTGGCGGTCGCCGGACGAGCTGTGTCGGTCCGACGGCGTTGTGTGATCGATTCAGGCCCGGGAATGTCGCCCAAGGGGCTGGCCTCCCGCGGTGCTTGGCCCGGTCCCTGCGGGGCCAGCCTGCGCGCGAACGCGCCGTGGGGAGGCCTTGGAATCGCCCACCCCGTGGGGGAAGGCGTGGGAGCGGCCTCCGGCCGCGATGGTCCCAGTCGCTTAACGCAGCGCGGCATCGCGGCTGGTGGCTGCCTCAAGGGGACCGCTGGATCGCGGCTGGAAGCCGCTCCTACGAGTACCTGGGGGGGACTTGCTTGGTGATGTTGCCCGGGAGGTCAGCCTCCCGTGGGCGGTTCCGTCCCGGCGGCGCGACCTTGTGGTCGCGCCGCTCGGCTCACATGACCGCGACGACGTCCGGATAGTAGCCCGCCCAGGCGAACCAGTTGGCCGGGAAGCCGTTTACAGGCTCGGTCCCGTCGATCGCGCCACTGGCGATGCGGTCCGGAAAGCCGCCGGACAGGCTCGGTGTGCGGGACATGCTGCCGCGGTAGACATAACCGATATCCAGTGCCGGGTCGTAGAGCGCGGTGAAGGTCTGGCCCCCCGCGTCGGCCTGCAGGCGCCCCTCCTGCCGCAGGCGGTCCAGGCTGAAGGCGACCGCCTGGTCGGTTGTCCGTGCACCGACGAAGATCGCCTTCGGCGCGGCGCGGTCATCGCTGTTCAGCGGCGGGAACATCGGGGGCTCGTTCTCCGCATAGTAGCCGGAGACCGGGTTGTAGCTGCCGTAGGGGTCGCGGTTGTAATCGCGCCCGAACTCGGTGGGCCGTGCCATCACCCGTGTCTCCGGGTGCAGGGCCCGCCACTGGCCCCAGGTGGTCCAGACAATCGGCCGTTCGACGAAGGCACGACCGTAGTGTGCCCCCTCGACGCCCACTCCGAGCATCTGCGGGAAATAGGACAGGCTGGAGGAGTCCGCCACCGTGAGATTGCTGTTCACGAGCTTGCCGGAGACCTGGAACACCTCGGAGCCGCGCTCGATGGCGAGGATGTCTCCGACCATCGGGCAATAGGTGATGGCCACCGGCAGTCCCCCGACCTCGTCGTTCACGACCTCGTGCCAGACAAGGATCCGTTGTGGATAGGCCCGCACATCGCCCTCGTGGACGAAGCCGAAGACGATGTCACCGTCATCGAGCCATTCGCTGGCCTCGCTCGCGCTGGTGAAATCCGGGCCCTCGACCTTGGGAATGCCGTCGAGCCCCACGTTGGTCTGCTTCAGGTCGCCGGCATACACATCGAGCGTCAGTGGCGCATATCGTTGCTCATCCATAACCGGGAAACGGGGATCCGCGGCGAGTGTCCGCTGCCGGGTGCTGGTGCATCCGACGATGGCCATGCCGCCAAGACCGGCAGCGCCGCGCAAGACCCACCGGCGCGAAACATTCATATCCAGCATCTTCAGACCCTCCTGCCGTTTGCTCACTGATGAAGCCGTTCGGTGACGGGGTCGCGCCAACATTGGGTGCCGGCTGCAACATCCTGCATCGACTGTCTGCCGGCATGACCGGTCGCGTCGAGTCACCTCGTGCGAACGCCTTCGTGTACCTGATGGCCGTCTTCCCGGGCGGTGAGCCACTGCCGCGGTTCTTGACGACCTGAGCAGGAGTAAAGCACTGCGCGAGCGGTGGAACCCTACGCAGTAACCCCTAACGGGTGCTGATGAATCGGTGATCGCTAGGAGCGGAGCCGTCGGCCGCGAGCGGGGTGCCACGGGACGTCGCGATCCGTGACGCGCAGTCTTGTCAGGGGCTTCCCGGATTATTCGCTTCGCTCGCCGTTGCGGCCGCCCGGGTGCAGCGGGCTCCCTTCGTCGTGCCTCCCCAGCCGCGCCTCCCAGTACCGCGCTCCGGCCCTGGCCCGCAGGCAGGGGAGGGGGCCTTTCGTCCTTCGGGCCGGGCGTGTCGGGAGGATCGTTAGGCGTTCCTACGTAGGGTCTGCGGGGCCTCGGGATGATTGACTGGACTCGGGTCCCCTGGGTACGTGGTCGTTCCCGGGGCATTCGTGCAGCCGGCCCGGTGCTGGCGGGCATGCCTGGACGGGGCCGCCGGTGGTCGTTTCGGCAGGAACGGTGCCGGCGTGCCGAGGATGCATGGGGCGATGACACAAACGGTCTACGACAACGCGTGGCGACTTCTGGATGCAGCGGTAATCCATCTCGATGGCCGTGCTGTGGGGACAGTCGCCGCGCGCGATACCATCGTGCAGGAGATCAACTACGACCAGGTCTTCACCCGGGACTTCGCCGTCTCGGCCTTCGCGTACCTGCTCGCCGGGCGATCGGAGATCGTCGCCAACTTCCTGCTGCAGATGGTGCGATTGCAGCGCACCGAGCGCGAATTCGACTGCTTCAAGCCCGGCGAGGGCCTGATGCCGGCGAGCTTCAAGGTGGCCGCCGTCGGGGGCGAGGACCGCCTGGTGGCGGATTTCGGCGAGCACGCGATCGCACGTGTACCGCCGGTCGATTCGGGTTTCTGGTGGCTGATGGTGCTGCGCGCCTACGTGCGGACTACCGGCGACCGGGCACTGGCCGAGCGCGATGACGTGCAGGCGGCGATCCGCATGGTGCTGGATCTCTGCCTCACTACCCGCTTCGACATGTTCCCGACCATGCTGGTGCCGGACGGCTCCTTCATGATCGACCGGCGAATGGGGGTGTACGGGTATCCGATCGACGTGCAGGCGCAGTTCTTTTCCGCGCTGCAGGCGGCCCACGGCCTGCTGGTGGATTCCTCGGAAAATGGCCGCTACATCGACGCCGCGCGGACGCGGCAGGAGCATCTCGCCTATCACATCCGCACCTACTACTGGCTCGACCTCGAACAGATCAACCGCATGTACCGGTACGGGGTGGAGGAATACGGGAAGACCGCGGTCAACCAGTTCAACATCTATCCCGAGACCATCCCGCCGTGGCTCACGGACTGGCTGCCGGAGGCGGCCGGGTATTTCGCGGGCAACCTCGGGCCCGCGCGGATGGATTACCGCTACTTCGCCCAGGGCAACCTGCTCGCGGTCCTTACCGGTCTCGCCACGGAGCCGCAGTCCGCGGCCGTGGTCCGGTTGCTGCGCGAGCGGTACGACGACCTCGTGGGCGAGGTGCCGCTGAAGCTCAGCTTCCCCGCGCTGGAGGGTCAGGACTGGGCCGTCCTGACCGGCATGGACCCGAAGAACCGGGCCTGGTCCTACCACAACGGAGGCAACTGGCCGGTGCTGCTGTGGCTGCTGGCCGGCGTCTGCGTGCGCACCGGTGCAATGGATCTTCTGGAGTCGGCGCTGCACTCGGTGGAATCGCGTCTGGTCCGCGACGAGTGGCCGGAATACTACGACGGTCGGCGCGGCCGCCTGGTCGGCCAGCAGGCGCGCAAGTGGCAGACCTGGAGCGTCGCCGGCTATCTGGTCGCGCGCCAGCTGGTCCGGGACCCCGGCTGTCTCCAGCGCCTGGGCTTCGACGGCACCGCGACCAGCGCGTCATGCGGCGCGCTGTCACCACCGGCCGGGGACGCGGGGGAGGCACCATGACCGGCGCTTCCCCTGGTGCTCCGCTGGCGAACGATTCACTGGAGAACGACATGAATGGCGACACCGCACAGCAGGACGAGGGCAGACCGCGGGTGGTGATACTGGGCGCGGGCTTCGCCGGTCTGAGCGCCGCGCTCGCACTGGCACGTCATCCGGTCGACGTGGTGGTCGTGGACCGTCACAACTACCACCTGTTCCAGCCGTTACTCTACCAGGTAGCCACCGCCGCATTGTCGCCGGCCGACATCGCGGCACCGATCCGCGGCATCGTCGGCCGGTTCCCGAACTGCAGCGTGCTGCTGGACTCGATCGCGGGCGTCGACCGCCAGGCGCGGGAGGTGTTGACCGAACGCGGCCGGCGCGTCGGCTACGATCACCTCATTGTCGCGACCGGCGCCACTCACAATTACTTCGGGAACGACCACTGGCGGGAGGCGGCGCCCGGTCTCAAGCGCATCGAGGACGCAACGGAACTGCGCCGCAGGATCCTGATGGCCTTCGAGCTGGCCGAAATGGAGGAGGATCCGGACGAGCGTGACGCACTGATGACCTTCGTGGTGGTGGGCGGCGGACCCACGGGCGTCGAGATGGCGGGTGCCCTTGCGGAACTCGCGCGCTACACGCTGGCCCGGGACTTCCGCCACATCAGGCCCGAGGGAACCCGGGTGGTGCTGGTGGATGCCAACGACCGGCTTTTGCGCATGTTTCCCGAACGGCTGTCCCGTAAGGCGGCCCGCGCGTTGACGAAGATCGGCGTCGAACTGGTGATGAACTGCCGCGTGGACGGGATTGATCAGCACAGCGTGAGTCTGGGTGAACGCAGGATCAACACGCGCACGGTCGTCTGGAGCGCGGGCGTGAAGGCCTCGGACGCGGGAAAGTGGCTGGGCGTCGAGACCGACCGGTCGGGCCGGGTGCCGGTAGACCCGTTTCTGCGCCTGGAAGGCGATCCGCGTGTCTACGTGATCGGCGACGTGGCCAGCCACCAGAGTACGGCCGGCAAGGTCACGCCCGGGCTCGCCCCGGCAGCCAAGCAGATGGGGCTTTACGTGGCGCGCGCGATCGCCCGCCATGCTCGCGGAAGGCCCCTGGGAGCACCGTTCCGCTATCGCGATATGGGTCAGCTGGCGACGATCGGCCGGCATTCGGCGATCTGCGACTTTGGGCGGGTCACGGTGTCCGGCTATCCCGGCTGGTGGCTGTGGGGAGGCGCTCACATCTACTTCCTGATCGGCTTTCGCAACCGGCTGGTGGTTGCCGCCAACTGGTTCTGGTCCTACCTGACCTTTGGTCGCGGGATACGCCTGATCACCGGCGATATCGGGGCGAAGGGTCTCCGGGGCCGGAATGACAAGGTGGGAGACGAAGTGCTGGAGGCGGCGGCGGAAGAAGGACGGGGACAGATCTATAAATCTGTCCCCGGCGCCGTCCCCGGGGCCGGACGTTTCCCCGGGACCGGGACGGCTGTGCCCGGGAGGGCCGTCCCCGAGAGGGCTAACGCGGTATCGAGGTCTCAGTAATGGACGAGCGTGTAATGGATTCCCTTCAGGACGCGATCGGGCAGTTCAAGGAGGGGGCGCGTCTGCAGTACGCGGAGGGCCAGCGGCTGGCTCGAAGAACTGCGCAGATCGTGCGCTGGTCCACGATCGGCATGATCCTGCTCGGCGTCGGTCTGATGGTGCTGCTGCTGACGCTCACGCAGAGCCTGGCGCTGATCACGGATCGCATGGATGGCATGCACGGGCACACGGAAGCAATGAGCCAGGAGTTCCGCAGCGTGAGCCGGGACATGACCCTGATCGTGGAGGACATGAAGAAAATATCCGGAAACATGGAGGCCATCTACGAGGAGATCAATCTGGTCCCCACGGAGATGGACCGCCTGAATGGCACGGTGGTGGGGCTGGGCTCGGATGTAATGGCGATCTCGCAGGACTTCCAGCGGATGAACGGGCAGCTGAACGGCATCAGCCAGTCCATGGTCCGGATGACGCAGGACACCGGCCAGATGTCGCGGCCGATGCGGATGTTGCCCTGGCCCTGACGCACCCGAGGGATGGCGGTGGCGGGGCGGGGTGGGGTGCTTGGGCGGCTCTGCGGCGATGTGGTTTAGGTGCGATGGTGGGCCCGCTGCGCTTGGCCCACCCTACGGGTTGGCGATGTTGGGTGCGATGGTGGGGCCGCTGCGCTTGGCCCACGTTACGGTTTGGCGGTATCTGGGGCGATGGTGGGCCCGCTGGGCTTGGCCCACATTACGGTTTGGCGGTATCTGGGGCGATGGTGGGCCCGCTGCGCTTGGCCCACCCTACGGGTTGGCGATGTTGGGTGCGATGGTGGGGCGGCTGCGCTTGGCCCACGTTACGGGTTGGCGGTGCTTTGGTAGGGTGGGCAAAACGAAGTGTGCCCACCACACCCCCG
>JAABTX010000079.1 GCA_011389655.1 Thioalkalivibrio sp. | reverse complement strand
CCGCCTGCGACCACTGCCGTTCCCGGGACTCGAGCACCTCGAGTTGGTCCAGGTATTTTCGTTTCCAGTCGTTTTTTTCCGTCTGTTCCAGCAAACCCCGGACTCCCTTCTTCCGCCTCAGCGTTCGGCGGCGCCGTCTTCGGTCGGTCCCGATCCAACATCGTGCAGCTCGAGGTCCACCACCAGGGCGTTCGCCAGCGCCTCGAGGTCATCCTGTACCGCATGCAGGTCCGCCTCGGCCGGAACGCCGAGTTCCGCATAGGCCCGAAACAGGAGTTCGCCCGTCATCGACGCGGGCTCGCAGCCCGTCTCCAGTTCCTCGATGCTGATGCCATGCCGGGCCAGCACGCCCGAGATCTCCTGCACAATCCCGGGGTGATCATGACCGACGAGATCAAGCTGCACCCGATGCAGCGTTCCCGCAGTGATATCGCGGCCGCGTTCGATGGTCACGCGCAGGCCCGCGGCCTCGAACTCCCGGAGCGCGGATTCAAGCTCCGCGGCCCCGTTGGCGTCCACCTCGAGCCGCACGAGACCGGCAAACTGACCGGCCAGCTGCACCATCCGGCTCTCCATCCAGTTGGCCCCGGCCGCCGTGGCCCGTTCCGATACCGTACTCACCAATCCCGGACGGTCCGGCCCGAGCAGTGTCACAATGACGGATACCTTCACACTGTTACCCCTTCATCAACGGCTGTAGGCACGATAGTAGGCGAAGTCCCGCCTGGCGCGCCTCACGCCCTCCGGTACCGGTCGCCCGGGCGATCCCGGGAACCGCGCCGGTGCTCAGTCCGGTTCCAGCTCCGACCGAACATCGAGGTAGCGAAGCAGGTCCTTCAGGACCAGCATCCCGACGAGGCGGTCCCCCTCGGTGACCATCAGGCGTCCCGTGCGCGACTGCTGCATCCGGTTCAGCGCCTCATCGGCCTTCATATCGGCCTCGATGGTGTTTTCCTTGATCCGTTCCTCGCATGCGTCCTCGACCCGCGTCCGGTCCCGTTCCTCGCGCGGCACGTCCCGGACCTCCGACAGGCCGATGCTGCCCACCAGTCGTTCGCCGCGCACCACCGGGAAGCGATCGAAGTTGTGATGATAGAGGAACTCCTCCACAAACTCCTCCACAGTGGCATCGGCGGGAACCGTTACCGGATCGGCGGTCATGAAGCGGCGCACGGTGCGTCCGGCCAGGGCCTGCTGGGTGAGCAGCTGACTGTAGCTCGCGGTCGCCGCCGCCTGCACGAACAGGCCAATCAGGAACCACCACATGCCGCCGACGAAATTGCCGGCGATGAAGTTCGCAAAGCCGAGGGCCACCAGCAGGAGCCCGAAGCCCTGGCCCATTCGCGTGGCCCAGCGCGTGGCCCAGCGGATATCGCCCTTGAGCTGCCACAGGGCGGCCCGCAGGACCCTGCCGCCATCCAGCGGAAAACCCGGGACCATGTTGAAGATCGCGAGCAGGATGTTGATGAACCCGAGGTAGCGGGCGACGCCCGCGACGTGCTCGGGAAGGCCCACCGTCGCCATCGCCACTGCGAGCAGGTAGAACGCGACACCCAGCACCACGCTGGCAATCGGGCCGGCGATGGCCATCCGGAACTCGACACGTGGCTCCTCCGGCTCCGACTCCATCTCTGCCGCGCCGCCGAAGAGGAACAGCGTGATGCGATGGACCGGAAGGCCGTGTGCGCGCGCGACCACGGAATGGCTCAGCTCGTGAAACAGCAGCGAGAAAAAGAGCCCGAGCATTCCGACCAGGGCCATCGTCCAGTAGGTGAGAGGCGTGAGGTCCGGGTAGACGAAGGGGAAGAACCCGGCCGCGAGCGACCAGGTGACCAGCAGCGCCAGGAAGAGCCAGGTCACGTTGGCCCGGATCTCGAATCCCAGCACGCGGAACAGGCTGAAGCTTTCACCGAACATGGTCCCTCTCCTCGGTACACGCAGAATCGAAGCCCGGCGCCGCGGGGCGGCCGGCATCGCGGGCCCGCGGCCTCGGGCCGGGCGGTCAACCGATCAGGCGATCGTCACATCGGTCGCAAGATAGACGTCCTGGATCCGGTTCAGCAGGGCCACCCCCTCCTGCATCGGGCGCTGGAAGGCCTTGCGGCCCGAGATCAGACCCATGCCGCCGGCGCGCTTGTTGATCACTGCGGTGCGCACCGCCTGCTGCAGGTCATTCTCGCCCGAGGGGCCACCCGAGTTGATCATCCCCGCGCGGCCCATATAGCAGTTCGCGACCTGATAGCGCACCAGATCGATCGGGTGTTCGGAGGTCAATGTGTCGTAGACCTTCGGATGCGTCTTTCCGAACCCGATCGCCTTGTAGCCGCCGTTGTTGGTCGCCTGCTTCTGCTTCACGATGTCGGCGCCGATGGTGGCGGCCAGGTGGTTCCCCTGCCCCGTGAGGTCCGCGGACTCGTGGTAGTCGACACCGTCCTTCTTGAAGGCGTCGTTGCGCAGGTACGCCCACAGCACCGTCACCAGCCCCAGTTCATGGGCCCGCGCAAAGGCCTCGCTGACCTCCTGGATCTGCCGCCGGGACTCCCCCGAGCCGAAATAGACCGTGGTGCCGACCGCAACCGCCCCCAGGTCGAAGGCCTGCTCCACCGATGCGAACAGGGTCTGATCGGCAATGGCCGGATAGGTGAGGAGTTCGTTGTGGTTGAGCTTCACCAGGAAGGGAATGCGGTGCGCGTAGCGCCGCGAGACCGAGCCGAGCACGCCGAGGGTCGAGGCCACGGCGCTGCAGCCGCCCTCGATGGCCAGCTCCACCAGTCTCGCCGGATCGAAATAGATCGGGTTGGGCGCGAACGAGGCGCCGGCCGAGTGCTCGACGCCCTGGTCAACCGGCAGGATGGACAGGTAGCCGGTGCCGGCCAGTCGGCCGGTATCGAACATCAGCTGCAGGTTGCGCATCACTGTCGGGGAGCGGTCCGACAGGGAGACCACGCGGTCCACGTAATCGGGTCCGGGGACCTGCAGCATGTCCTTCGGAATCCCCTTGCACTCATGCTGCAGCAGGTGCTCCGCCTTGTTTCCGAGAAGTTCGAGTACATCCGTCACGACCAATCCTCCTGACGCGCCGCCAGCGCTCCCGGGCCGGCACGCGGCGCAATTCGTGCCAAGCGCCCCCGGACCTCAACAGTATGGACCCGGGGGTCGGACCAGGGCAAAACCTTGATTCCACTACGATCCAGGGTGCAAGCCACTCCCTTTTGGCCCCTGAAGGCGAATTCTTGCCCCCGGAATTGAATTCCGGTGAATCTTCCGGCACCCGCACGCAAGGGTTCAGGACGGATCGCCGCCATCCTGGCACTGGAGCGGCGAGCGCGCCGACCGCGGCCGCTCCGCAAGCGCCCGGGCGATGCGCGCATCGCGCCCGTAGATATCCGGCCGGAAGCGCAGACTCCCGTCCCCGGCCACGTCGGCAGTCCAGTAACCGAGGAGTATCGGCACCGGACGCGTGAGGTAAAAATTGGCCGTCTCTCCCTCGTCCAGGAGCCGGGCCACATGCTCGGCACCAGTGTCGCTGCCGTCCCCGATCAGCAGGCGGGCCAGCTCCACCGGGTCCTCCACGCGCACGCACCCGGAACTCACTGCCCGGCGGGGGCGTTCAAAGGTCTCCTTGCTGGGCGTATCGTGGAGGTACACCAGAAACGGGTTCGGGAAGCGGATCGCGATCCTGCCGAGGGGATTCCCGGGACCCGGCGCCTGGCGCAGCAGGATGCCACCCGGCTGGTCCCAGTCCACCTCGCCGGGATCCAGTTCGGCCCCGGAGTAATCCAGCACCTTCATCCCGTTGCGGTCCAGGTATCCAACATCGTGGCGAATCCTCGGAAGCATGTCCTTCTGCAGGATGGTCGGGGGCACGGTCCAGGGAGGATGGAAGGTCAGGTGCGTCACCTCCGATTTCAAGCGTGGGGTGGGTCGGGATGGCCGGCCGACCTGGGCTCGGGCCTCCCAGACGACCTCGCCTTCACGCCAGTACTCGACCCGGGCGCCGGCGATGTCCACGACCACACCGGTCTCCGGGCGCCTGCGCGCAAGCCAGCGCATCCGTTCGAGGTTCACGCGGAGCTGTTCGAGCCGCTGGACGGCCGGCACGTTCAGCGCAGAGAGGGTGTCGGGACCCACGATGCCGTCCGGTGCGAGCCCATGCCTCTCCTGGAAGGCCTCCACCGCGGCAGCCAGCGCCGCATCCATCATGTTTGCGTTGTCGGACGCCGGGAGGTCCGTGTGCGGCGCGAGTTGCAGGCGCGCACGCAACAGAGGCACGCGCGGATCCAGATCCCCCTCACGCAACAGTGGTCCGGAAGGCACCCGCGGCCAGTCCTGGGCGCGTGCGCGCTCGATCATCCGGGCGTACCCTGCGCGCAGGCCCCGGTATTGCCGGGTGGATGGCCGGACCCGATCGAAGGCCCCTTCGATGTCATCCAGCATGCCGCCCGCCAGCATCACCGCGCGCAGCCGTTCTGCCTCCCATTCGTCATCCGGTTCGTCACCCCGCAGCCAGATCCGCTCGCCCTGATCCGGATCCACTCGCCCCAGCGCGAGATCCAGCAAGGCGGCGAGGTAGGCCTCGGTGGCCATCAGATCAGTGCAGGCGATCTCCGCCGCGCCATCTCCCGCGGTGGCCACCCGTGCCCGGAGCTCCGACAGCCGGTAGCGTTCCGGATCCAGTCCGTCCCGGGCGAGATCCTCCAGTGCCTCGAGCAGCCCGGACAGCCGTTCCGCACGGTTCCAGGCCGGGGCATGACCACGCTCGGCGTAGAACCAGGCCAGGGCACCGGCCGTGCGTGCCATGGCGTCTTGGGTTCCGGCGGGCACCAGCGCCGCCTCGATATATTGCTTCGGCCCCGTCTGGCCCGCCCCCGCGGCCGGCAGAAGTGCCGGAAACAGCAGAATCGCCAGCAGCAATGTGTACCGGAAGCCGAACAATCGATTTTTCTCCATTAACCAGGATGTTAGACTATTGCGCTGTTTGGCCCGCGCCGGAGGCTCCGCCCCCAGCCTGCAGGTCCTGCCGGGGATTTGCCAATACCTGAATAGTGGACCGTGTCCCGCAGCGGCCCGTTCCGCCGGCCGGAACCCGCGGACACACGGGCATCGCCCACGGCACGCCTCAGAAAACAACCGGATATGGAGAACGAAAGCGAGTGATGATGATGCGCAGACTGTTGCTGGCCCTGTTGAGCACGGGCCTTGTTGCCTCCCCGGCGCTTGCGTCGGACAACTCCCGGGAGCAGCAGCTGGTCCAGGCGCTGTCGGGTGCGGCGCCGGCCGCACAGCCGGAGGTCCTGCAGAAGGCCGTGTCCGCGATGAAGTGTGCGGTGAACAACGGGGTAGAGCCGGCCGACCGGCTCGCGGTGGTCGATTTCTCGCTCCCCTCTTCCGAACGCCGACTGTGGATCTTCGATCTGCAGCACAGGGAACTGCTGCTCGAGGATTACGTCGCCCACGGACAGAATTCCGGCGGCAACCAGGCGACCCGCTTCTCCAATGTGGTCGGCAGTCACCAGTCCAGCCTTGGTCTCTTCCGCACGCAGGAGAGCTATTTCGGTCGGCACGGGTATTCGCTGCGCATGGACGGGCTTGAGGCGGGCGTGAACGACCGGGCGCGTGACCGGGCGATCGTGATCCATGCCGCCGATTACGTCGATCCCGACTGGATCGAGCGACAGGGACGCATCGGACGCAGCCAGGGTTGTCCGGCCGTGCGGCCCGAGATCGCGGAGGTGGTCGTCGACAGCCTGAAGAACGGGCAGTTCATGTTCACTTATTATCCCGATCCCGAGTGGCTCGCCTCGTCCGCGTATCTCAATTGCCAGCCGGACCGGATCGTCAGCCTGACGCCGTGATCGCGATGCCGGCCTGGGCCCGCGGACGGCCCGGAACACCACTGGATGACGATGGCCCGACGTGGCATCCTCTGCGGCCATGCGCATCCTTATCCGGTACTTCTTCCGCACGCTGCGGATGGTCCTCACCCCCTTCCTTCTGCTGGGAGACAAGTTGACCACACCGAAGAGCATCGAACGCGACCCGGCGGATCAGGCCCGGGTCGATGCCGAGACCAGCGAACTCGCTCTCTACCAGTTCCCCGCGTGTCCCTTCTGCGTGAAGGTGCGCCGCGCGATGAAGCGTCTGGCACTGAACATCGAGTTGCGCAACGCCCAGCATGCAGGCGAACACCGCGACGCCCTGATCGAGGGCGGCGGCAAGGCGCAGGTCCCCTGCCTGCGCATTGCCCAGCCCGACGGCAGCGTCGAGTGGATGTACGAATCCGGGGACATCATCCGTTACCTGGAAGATCGCTTCGGGGAAGAGGCAAGCCAGTCCGCGAGCTGAGTGCCGCCGGCGAGTCCGGACAGCCCTTGGTAACCCGGGCATTGACGAGCGGGATGGGATCCGGCAGGCGCGGAATCGCCCAGAGGGCTGGCCACCTGGTGCGTTCGCCCCGGCCCGCGTAGGAGCGGCCTCTGGCCGCGATGGCCCCGGGCACCCAACGCAACGCCGCATCGCGGCTGGAAGCCGCTCCTACAACCCCCGTGCTCGACCGAGCCCCCTTGTAGGAGCGGCCTCTGGCCGCGATGGCCCCGGGCACTCGAGGCAACGCCGCATCGCGGCTGGAAGCCGCTCCTACAACCCCCCGTGCTCGACCGGGCCCCCTTGTAGGAGCGGCCTCTGGCCGCGATGGCCCCGGGCACTCAACGCAACTCGAGGCAACGCCGCATCGCGGCTGGAAGCCGCTCCCACCACCCCCGCAGACCGTCGCCGGGAGGGGTGGCCTCCTACAGCCAGCCTAGGACCACGCCGGGGAAGACTCCGACCAGCAGCACCGCCGCCAGGGTTATCAACGCGGCTGCGGTGCCGAAGCCCGCGGTCGGCCCGGTGCGCGGATGGGCCTCCGCAGGGGTCATGAACATATACCGAATCACCCTGAGATACAGGTAGATCCCCAGATAGCTCGCGACCAGGCCTGCCACAGCCACGGCCACCAGGCCCGACTCCATCACGGTGCGGAAGACCAGGAACTTCGCGACGAAGCCCGGGAATGGGGGGATTCCCGCGAGCGAGAGCATCGCCACCGCGATCAGGATCGCGGCGCGCGGATCCCGGTGGTACAGGCCCTTCAGATTGTTCAGCCGATCGCGCAGCCAGTCCTCTCCTCTCGGCAGGCACGCGAGGGCCAGCAGGTTGGTCAGGCCATAGACGATCACGTAGAAGGCCACCGTCTCGAAGCGCGCCTCGGCCGGTCCCAGCAGCGCCAGGAAGAGATACCCGGCATGCGCGATCGACGAGTAGGCGATCAGCCGCCTGAAGCCCTCCTGGCGCATCGCCGCCAGATTGCCCCAGACGATCGACAGCAGCGCCAGCGCGACCACCACCGCCAGCAGATCCGTCCCGGCGCCCGCCTCCCCGAAGAGCCGCACCAGGGCCAGCAACACCGCGCCCTTGACCACGGTCGCCATGTACGCCGTTGCCGGCACGCTTGCGCCCTCGTAGGCATCGGGCGCCCAGGCATGGAACGGCACGATCGCCGCCTTCAGCATGAAGGCCGTGACCACCAGCACCACCGCACCTCGCGAAAGAAGGTCCTCCCCGCCCAGCGCCGTGCGAAAGTCGGCCGCCGTCAGCCCGCCTGTCGCGCCCAGGGTCAGGGAGAGCCCCATCAGCAGCACCGCGGTCCCGACCCCGCCCAGCACCAGGTACTTCAGCGCGGCCTCGGCGCTCTCCGGGCGCCGGAAGCCCAGCACCACCAGCGCGTACAGCGGCAGCGACAGCAGTTCCAGGCCGAAGAACACCATCAGCAGGCTATCCGCCGACAGCAGCAGCCCTGCGCCGTACAGTGACGCCAGTAGCAGCATCGCGAAGCGGCTCTCGTGACGTTCGTCCCGGGCGAGGAAGAGCACTGGCACGGCGAGACCGAAAAGCAATGCCTTTGCCGCGAAGGCGTCCGTATCCACCGAGAAGTGCCCCGGGAAGGGAGTCCCCGAGTGCCCGGTCCCGTGCAGCCAGACGGCCGCGATGCCAGCGGCGAGCAGGGTCAGCAGCGCCGGCAGGAACGCGTCCCGCGGCCGGCTGGAAACCAGGTCGGTGACCAGGATCGCGAGGATGCCGAGCAGCAGCAGGTGCTCCGGCAGCGCGGCCAGCAGCAGGCCCTCCGGTGTCATCGGATGCCCTCCCCGACCCGTTCAGGCACGACACGCTGCTGGTATTCGATCACTGCCTGTTCCGTCTTCTGCAAAAATTCGTTGGGCAGGACGCCGATATAGAGGATCGCCGCGATCAGTGCGGCCAGGATACCCATCTCCCGCGGGCTCAGATCCCGCAGCGCGCCCCCCTCGGGCTCCGGGGCCCGCGCGCCCCCGAACAGCAGCCGGCGCGCGAGCCGCAGCATGTACAGCGCGCCCAGCACGATCCCAAGGACCGCCGCGGAGGCGAGTGCCAGCGGGTAGACCAGGCCCTGCTCATAGAGGGGCCAGGCTCCCTGGAAGGCCCCCAGCAGCACCAGGAACTCGCCGGTGAAGCCGCTGGTGGCCGGCAGCCCGATCGCCGCGAGAGTCAGCAGCATGAAGAAGACCGAATAGACCGGCAGCAGCTTCGCGAGCCCGCCGTAGGCGCCGAGGTCGCGACTGTGGCAGCGCTCGTAGATCATCCCGACCATCAGGAACAGCCCCCCGGCGACGAGTCCGTGGCTGACCATCTGGATGATCGCCCCCTGCACCCCGAGCAGGTTGTAGCTGACCAGTCCCAGCATCACGTAGCCGAGATGGCTGACCGACGAATAGGCAATGATCTTCTTGATGTCGTCCTGCACCAGCGCGAGCCCCGCGCCGTAGAGGATGCTGACCACGGCAAGCGTCATGATCAGCGGAGTCGCCAGCTGGGCCGCCTCCGGGAAGAGCGGGAAACCCAGCTTCAGGAAGCCGTAGGTCCCCATCTTCAGCAATACCCCCGCGAGAATCACCGAGCCCGCCGTCGGGGCCTCCACGTGGGCATCGGGAAGCCAGGTGTGCAGCGGCACCATCGGCACCTTGATCGCAAACGACAGCGCGAATCCGGTGAGCAGCAGCACCTGCACCGGAACCGCCAGTTCCAGCAGGTAGAGATCGGCGATCGCGAAGGACGGGGTACCGTCCTGGCTGAGCACCGTGAATGCGAGGTAGACCACCGCGGCCAGCATCAGGATGCTGCCGAAGGCCGTGTACAGGAAGAACTTCAGCGTCGCATAGATGCGCCGCTCGCCACCCCAGATCCCGATGATCAGGAACATCGGGATCAGCATGGCCTCCCAGAACACGTAGAACAGGAACAGATCCTGGGCGAGGAAGGTCCCCAACATCGTGAACTGGAGGAACAGCACCATCCCGTGAAAGAGCTTCACGTCCTTCGTGATCGAGGTGAACGCACCGGCGACGACCAGCGGACCGAGAAAGGCGGTCAGCAGCACCAGCAGGAGGTTCAGCCCGTCCAGGCCAATGTGGTAGTGCACACCCCAGGCGGCAATCCAGGGAATCCGGGTCTCGAACTGCAGCCCGGATACGCCGGCCTCGAACTGGAAGTACAGCCCCGCCGCGAGCACCAGCTGCGCGCCCAGCACCAGCATCGACAGCCCGCGCACGAGCTCCGGGCGCCGTTCCGGCAACAGCAGCAGCAAGGCCCCGCCGATCACCGGCAGGAACAGGAGGAGGTTCAGCGCAGTCGCGTCAGACATAACGCCACACCCAGATCAGGACCGCGACCAGCCCGAACAGCGTCATCCAGGCGTACCAGTGCAGGCTGCCGCTCTGTACGCGGGTGAAGGCGACTGCGCTCCAGCGAGCGAGTGCGGCCAGACCGTGCAACGAACCGTCGATCAGCAGGCGATCACCCAGGCGCAGGAAGACCCGGTCCGAGACCCAGCGCCAGGGGCGCTGCAGCAAGCGGTCGTAGAGTTCGTCGACGAAGTACTTCCCGTCGAGCACCCGGTGCAGCCGCCGGAACCGCTGCCAGAGCTGATCGGCGGGCTTTCCGCCATCGCGGTACAGCCAGGCCGCCCCGATCAGGCCGAGCAGCGCCAGCACCACCGCGAAGCCAATCTGCGCCCAGTGCAGCAGGGCCGAATCAAGGCGCAGCGCGGGCAGCGGCAACAGCGGTTCCAGGTAGTGGGATAGCCCGAACCAGCCACCGATCACCGAGAAGGCCGCGAGCACCACCAGCACACCGGTCATCGTGACCGGGGACTCGTGCACGTGACGCTCGGTGTCCGGCTCCATCCGGGAACGCCCGAGGAACACCAGCCACAGCAGCCGGAACATGTACAGCGCCGTCAACAGGGCCGTCAGCGACCCCAGAGCCCACAGCGAGAGCGAACCGCCCTCCCCGCTTGCGAGCGCGAACCAGAGGATCTCGTCCTTGGAGAAGAAGCCGGCGAGCGGCGGCAGGCCCGCGATCGCGGCGGTCGCAATCGCAAAGGTCCCGAAGGTCCAGGGAATGCGCCGTGCCAGTCCGCCCATGAGGCGGATATCCTGCTCGCCGTTGAGCGCGTGGATCACGCTGCCGGCGCCGAGGAACAGCGCGGCCTTGAAGAAGGCGTGGGTGAACAGGTGGAAGACCGCCACGCCGTAGGCGCCGACGCCCAGCGCCAGGAACATGAAGCCGAGCTGGGAGATCGTCGAATAGGCGAGAACCTTCTTGATGTCGGTTTGCACCAGCGCAATGGTCGCGGCCAGGAAGGCGGTCAGCACGCCGATCACCGCAATCAGCGCGGACGCGGCAGGTGCCTCCAGGTACACCCCGGAGAGCCGCGCGACCAGGTACACCCCTGCCGTCACCATGGTTGCCGCGTGGATCAGCGCGGAGACCGGCGTGGGGCCCGCCATCGCGTCCGGCAGCCAGACATGCAGCGGGATCTGCGCCGACTTGCCAGTCGCACCGATGAACAGCAGGATCCCGGCGGCCGTCGCGACGCCAACGGGGACCACACCGGCGGCGAAGACCTCGTTGATCCGGTCCATCTCGAGGGTGCCCGCGAACGTGAAGACGAGGAACATGCCGAGCAGGAAGCCGGCGTCGCCGACGCGGTTGGTGATGAAGGCCTTGCGTCCGGCGCGGGCCTTGGCCACGTCCTGGAACCAGAAGCCGATCAGCAGGTAGGACGCGAGTCCCACTCCCTCCCAGCCGACGAACAGCACCAGCAGCGAGCGGCCGAGCACCAGCAGCAGCATGAAGAACAGGAACAGGTTCAGGTAGGCAAAGTAGCGCGCATAGCCCTCGTCCCCCTTCATGTAGCCGACGGAATAGAGGTGGATCAGCGCGCCGACACCGGTCACGATCAGGGCCATCACCGCGCTCAGGCGGTCGAGATAGAACGCGATCTCGAAGCTGTATTCCCCGATCACCGCCCAGGTGAACACCGTCTCCACGATGGGCGCTCCGTCGCCGGCCTCGAGAGTGCGCCACGCCCAGAGCGCGATCCCGAAGGCGAGGAACGGCAGTCCGACGCCCACCCCGTTCACGAACCCCGTTCCCAGCCGCCTCCCGAGCAACCCGTTCAGCAGGAAACCCGCGAGCGGCAGCAGAACCAGGAATGTCAGCATGCCTTCCATCCCGGGTTATCCCTTGAGCCCGGCGTAGCTGCCGGGATCCAGCGTGTGACCGGCCCGCACCAGCAGCAGCACGATCGGCACCGCGATCGCGATCTCGGCGGCCGCCACCACGAAGACCAGGAACATCAGTACCGCTCCCGCCTCCGCGCCCAGCAACTGGGTAAACACCGCGAGGCTCAGCAGCACGCCGTTCAGCATCAGCTCCAGGAACATGAGCATCACCAGCAGGTTGCGACGCACCACCACCCCGACCAGGCCGAGTGCGAACAGCATGCCGGAGACCGCGAGCAGGAGATTGGCATCAGTCATCCCGCTTTCCCCTGCGTGCTGCGGCGAGGTCCTCGCCCCGGCGCCGGATGTCGATCACCGCGCTGGCGGCGATCTCCGCGACCAGCAGCAGCACGGCCGCGAGCGCGAAGTACACCCAGAACCCGTCCATGAAGGCCGCGGCGAAGACCCCGACCCCGAATGCACCCTCCGTGGGCGCCGGAGCCACGACCGGCTCGCCGCGCAGCGCGCCGTCGACGAGCACGCCGACGAGCAGCAGCAATCCGGCTAGGCCGGCCACGAGCATCGGCGAGAAACGCTCGGTGAAGGAACGGTCCCGAACGTCCAGCAGCATGATCGCGTAGATCATGAACACCATCACCGCGCCCACGTAGATCAGCACCTGGAACACCGCGATGACGTGCAGGCCCAGCTGGGCGTAGATCGCGGCCAGCGAGAGCATCGTTCCGATCAGCGCCATCGCGACCCGCATCGGGTGGCGCAGAAAGAACATCGCCACCGCACCGGCCAGTGCGCCCAATGAAAAGATGCTCAGGAAAACGGTTTCGATGGTCATCCCTTTACCCTATTGGCCACCCGTCGTGGGAGCGGCTTCCAGCCGCGATGCCCTTGACCGCGCTCTGCCCCATCGCGGCCAGAGGCCGCTCCCACGAACCCCCACCCGTCGTGGGAGCGGCTTCCAGCCGCGACGCCCTTGACCGCGCACTGCCCC
>JAABTX010000078.1 GCA_011389655.1 Thioalkalivibrio sp. | reverse complement strand
CAGGCCTCGTCGAGGCCATTACGATCCGCACCGTGCGGCTGCGCGACCTGAGTGGCACCGTTCACACCATCCCCTTCAGCGCGATCGACACCGTCAGCAACCTCACCCGCGACTTCTCGTTCTACGTCTTCGACCTCGGGGTGGCCTACCGCGAGGATGTCGACGAGGTGATGGAGGTGATCCGTCAGGTCGGCGAGGAGCTGATAGCCGACCCGGAGATCGGCCCGGTGGTGCTGGAACCGCTGGAGATCTTCGGGGTCGACGCCTTCGGCGACAACGCGGTGGTCATCAAGGGCCGGATCAAGACGCAACCCATCAAGCAGTGGATGGTCGGGCGCGCCTTCAACCGCCGCATCAAGCAACGCTTCGACGAACTCGGCATCGAGATCCCGTTCCCGCACCGTACCGTCTACTTTGGCCAGGACAAGGACGGCACGGCCCCGCCGCTCCAGGTCAGTCCCGGGATCGCCGTGCACGGCGCCCCGACCGATGTCCTGTGGCCGCCAGGCGAAGCTGAAGCTGACCCCAAGTCCGCCTGATCCTGCCCGGCATCGAGGGTCTTCCCGGAACCCGTTGGCCGCGGCCCAGTCCATCAAGTGAGACCAACAGGGAGGCATCCGAATGAGTCAGACGATACTGGTGGTCGTCACCAGTCACGACGAGATTGCCCCGGGGCACGCGACGGGCCTCTGGTTTGAGGAATTCGCGGTTCCGTACGCGCGCTTCCGTGAAGCGGGTTTCGAGATCAAGGTCGCGAGTCCGAAGGGTGGTCCGACGCCCCTCGATCCACAGAGCCTCGAGATGGAGCCGTCCTTTCCCACCGTTGCCGCGCAACAGGCACTGAGTGACACGATCCCCCTGGACGAAAACGTCCATCACGGGCCCTACTGCGCGATCTTCTTTCCCGGTGGGCACGGAACCATGTTCGATCTCCCCGAGAATCCGCACGTACAGCGGCTGGTGACCGAGTTCATCGAGCATGACAAGGTCCTCGGCGCGGTCTGCCATGGTCCCGCCTGCCTGGTCGGCGCGATGCTGCACGACGGCACCCCGGCGGCCAGTGGACGCAGGCTCGCCGCCTTCAGCAATGGCGAGGAACGCGCGGTGGACCGGGTGGACGCCATGCCCTTCCTGCTCGAGGACCGCCTGCGCGAGCTCGGGGGCGAGGTCGCCACCGCGGACGACTGGACCGACCATGTGGTCGTGGACGGCATGCTGGTGACCGGCCAGAATCCGCAATCCAGCCGCAGCGTCGCAGAGGCCATGGTAGGTCTGTTGCGACACGGCCCCACCTGAGTCGTCGACCAGGTCGGGGCCACCAGTAACGATGAACCCCCTCCCCCCTTGCGGGGAGAGGGTCGGGCCGGGGTGCGGCCCTCGCGCCCGGCCCCTCTATCGCAAGCGCAAGAGGGAGAATGATCCTCGCGGGAATCGGCTTCCTCAATGCTGCGAAAGATCGATCTCCGCGACCAGCGGCAGATGGTCAGAGGCGATGCGGGAGAGCGGGGTCACATGCCGATACAGGCGGACCAGCCGATTCCCGGGCCGGACCCAGAGCCGATCCAGCGCGAACAGTGGGAAGCGGGCCGGGAACGTGGCGGGCGCCCCCGTCTTCCCGAACCGTTCATGCAGCTGCCTCAGCGGCTTGCTCCAGAGGATCCATTCGTTCATGTCGCCCATCAAGACCGTCGGCAACGCATCCGCGGGATGGAGGCGATCCATCAGCTGCCTGACCTGTCTCCCGCGTTCGGCCCTGGCCAGCCCGAGATGCGTGGCAACGACTCGCAGCGACATCCCGCGACACTGCAGCCGGACATCGAGCGCCCCGCGAGGTTCGCGACCGGCGACGCTCAGATCGATACGCTCGATGCCGGAAAAGTCACAGCAGGTGAGTAACGCGTTACCATAGGTGGCCTCGCCCCGGAGCATGGTCGGTCCGGCAAGCGCGCGCAGGCCGGTTTCCGCCGCCAGAACGCCGAGCGCGCCCAGATCACCGCCGTGCGATTCAACCTCGTGAAGCGCGACAACTTCAGCGTCCAGTTCGTTGATAACCTTTGAAATCCGTTGCGCATCGAAGCGACGGTCACTACCGATCCCGGCGTGAATGTTGTACGTGGCGACCCGAAGATGACTCATGAATGCGCTAAGCCTTGGACGCGAGCCCGAACGGGCCCGCCAGACATGCACGACGGCCGTGCCCCATGCGATCGTTTCAAGCCCTGCCCTCAGATAGCTGGTCTGGTGATCAGACCACCCGCAGGGTATTTTAACCGCTTCGAGTCTGTTCTCCTTTGCCGGCACTGTTCCCGTGGGCAACCCTTGCCCGAGTCAACCCCGATCACCATGACCCAGTCGCTCCAATGACCCTCAGGTTGCAGCCGGGCAGCAACTGCTGGCGCATCGAACCGGCGACCCGCTTCGCCGTCGCGATCGACGGGGAAGACTACTTTGCCCAGCTCCGGCGTTCGCTGATCCGCGCGAAGCGCTGCATCGCCATCAGCGCCTGGGACATCCACAGCCGGATCGAGCTCATCCGCCCCGGACCCCACGAGGAACCCGGCCGGATGGCCGACGACGGCCTGCCTACAGCGCTGGGCGAACTCCTGGTGGCGCTTCTGGAACGCACCCCGCCCCTGAACATCTTCATCCTGCTCTGGGACTTCGCGCCCATCTACGCACTGGAGCGCGAACCCCTGTTCTTCGGCGATCCACCCTGGGGCAAGGGTCTGTTCCGGAGCGGCCCCGCCCACCCCCGCTTGCATCTGATATCCGACGATGCCCACCCGGTGGGGGGCAGCCAGCACCAGAAGATCGTGGCGGTCGACGGTCAGATCGCATGGTGCGGCGGCTTCGACCTGAGCAAGTGGCGCTGGGACACGCAGGCACATTCCGCCGAGGACGAGCGCAGGCGGGACCCGAACGGTACTCTCTATCCGCCCTTTCATGACGCTCAGGCGCTCGTGGACGGAGACGCGGCAGCGGCGCTGATGGAGATCTTTCTCGAACGCTGGCGACGCGCCGGCGGCGGGGATATCCGCGGGCTGTCCGGTTTCGACGCGCTGCGGCAGCAGCGTGCCGGGGATGGTGCATCCTCCGACCCCTGGCCAGAGGGCATGGAGGTGCTGCTGCACGATACGCAGGTCGGCATCGCGCGCACGCTGCCGGAATACGGTGACCACGCCGAAGTCCGGGAGGTCGAGCGGCTTTACCTCGACACGATCGCGCAGAGCCGCGACTTGTTGTATATCGAGAATCAGTACCTGTCGTCCCGAGTCATCGGGGACGCCCTGTGCGATTCGCTACAGAAGGATTCGGGACCCCAGATCCTGATGATCCTCCCGGAGAAGACCGGTCACTGGCTGGAACAGCACACGATGGACATCCTTCGGGCGCGGATCCTGTCGAGGCTGCGTGCAGCCGACCGCCATGGCCGCCTGCGGGTCTGCTACCCGGAAGTATCCGGCCTGCAGAAGGGCTGCCTGATGGTTCACGCCAAGCTGATGATCAGTGACGACGAGGTCCTGCGGGTTGCCTCTTCCAACCTCAGCAACCGTTCGATGGGACTCGACAGTGAGTGCGACCTGTGTGTCATCGCCCGCAACGCGGAGGAACGCGGGGTCTTCCGGAGCCTGCGTCAACGTCTGCTGGCGATGTTCCTTTCGGTGGATCCGGACACCCTTGCCCGCGCCGAGGCCGATGCCCGGGAACAGGGGAACGGGATGTTCGAGGCGATCGACGCGCTGACCGGACCGGGTTCCGGCACGCGCCCGCCCGGGACAGATCGAGGCGATCCCGGGCCCCTGCATCTCGAGAAACTCGAGGCACTGGCAGATCCCGAGTGGAACCGACAGCTGCCGGACGAACGCGTGGTCGATCCGGACCGCCCCCTGGACACGGAATTGATCACGGATGTGGTCGTCGGAAAGGAGAACCTGCCCCTGATACGCTGGCGTATCCTGATCATGGCGGGACTGGCCGTCCTGCTGCTGGGCCTGGTCGCAGTCTGGCGTTTCACGCCAGTCGGAGACTGGCTCGAACCCGCGGTGCTGGCCGAGGGGGTTCGCGGCCTCAACAGCACACCCTGGGGCATACCCCTGGGCCTACTGGGTTTCGTGGCGGCGAGCCTGGCGGCGGTACCGGTGACGCTGCTGATCCTCACGTCCTCCCTGGTCTTCGGAACCGTCACAGGCGCTTCCGTGGCGCTGATCGGCTCCGTCCTCTCCGCGGTGATCGGCTACGGCATCGGTCGCTTCACCGGGCGCGGTCTCGTCGAGCACCTTGCCAACGGCCGGATCCAGCAGGTAAGCCGGAGACTGGGGAGACGGGGCATCCTGACGATCATCACGGTGCGGATCGTTCCGGTCGCGCCCTTCGTGGTGCTGAATCTGCTGGCGGGAACGATGCACATCAGCGTCCGCGACTTCGTGATCGGGACCGCTGTCGGCATGCTTCCCGGCATCATCGCCCTTGCGGTCTTCGCCGAGGGGCTCCTGGCGCTGATTGGTCAAGCGGACCTGCGCGCAGTGGCCCTGGTACTCGTGGGCATTCTGGGACTGGCCGGATTGGCCTGGCTGGGAAGGCGACTGCTGGCATACCGCCAATGACCGGCGGGGACAGATTACCTGTCTCGCTCTACCCTCTGCTCGACGCCCGGGGTGTCGGGGCGTAACTGACCGTCCGGTAACCGCATCGAGGCATTCCACGAATGCCCCGCTGCCAGCCGGCCGGCTCTCGACAAGGCTTCGCCTGCACCGGCTTCAGCTCGATGCAGCGAACCGTTGCCATGAGGCACCGCTCATCCATCACCAAGGAGTGCAGGCGCTCCTGCGATAAGTGCCCGCGCCATCCGATCATGCGGCCCAGGCCGGAGGCAGCGAAATGGGTGTGCTGTCCACGGAAAACAGGGGCTAGAATGCCGCTTATGGAAGGCATCGGCGACCTGGGCACCGTTTCCGCACTGATGGCGGGGATCAGCCTGAGTGCGGCCGCCGGGCTGCGCGTGTTCCTGCCAGTGCTGGCGCTGGGACTGGCCTCCCGCCTCGGCCTGCTGGAACTGGGCGAGGAATTCGCCTGGCTGTCCTCCAACCCGGTGCTGGTCGTGGTGGGCATCGCGGCCCTGCTGGAGGCCGGTGCCTATTACATCCCGGTGGTCGACAACCTCCTCGACACGCTCGCCACGCCGGCCGCGATCGGTGGCGGCACCGTGATCGTGACGTCGCTGCTGCCCGAGATGCACGGGCTGCTGCAGTGGGGCACGGGGGCGCTGCTGGGTGGCGGCGCGGCAGGGATCGTGCAGGGCACGACCGTGCTGGCGCGCGGGGTATCCACGACCTCGACCGGCGGCGTGGCCAATCCCCTGATCGCCACCTCGGAGACCGGGGGCAGCCTGCTCGCGATCGCGTTCGCATTGCTGACCCCGCTGGTCTTTGGCGTGCTGGTGATCCTGGCGCTGGTGTGGCTGCTCATCCGCCTGGCACGGCTGCTGCGCAACCGCAGGCGCGGGGCACCCGCCCCGGGCGCCTGAGCCGGCGTTCAGCCGGTGCCCACCGCAGGCACGCCCGCATCTCCCACCAGGGATTCGCGCCCGTGCAGGGTTCCTGCCATAAGGCATAACGGTCGGGTGACGGGGCTCGATGAGGCCACTGCGCGGAGCGTCAGGAGACGGCGTCACTCCAAGGCCGGCCTCAGCAGGGCCGTTAACCGGCGAGGCGCAACACCGGCACGAGCCCGAACCACAACACGAAGGTGAGGGAGGCCACCATCAGTCCGTCGATGCGCCCGGGCCGGTTGCCGGATTCGAGCCGGCGGTACAGCAGCCAGCCCAGCCAGAGGGCGTGCGGGACCACGAACAGGCCGATGCCTGCATACGCGTCCATGGCCAGACCAAGCAGTTCCCAGGTCAGGGCGGCGGCGGCCGCAAGCCCCGTGAACACGATGGACAGCCGCACGACGCCCCGGTGCCCGAGGCGGACGGCCAGGGTCCGCTTGCCTGCCGCGGCATCAGCCTCCAGATCCGGAATCCCCGACAGGGTGATCGAGGGCAGGATGGCAAGCAGCAGCGGTACGCTCAGCAGCCACGGCAGCGGGTCCTGCCATGGGCCGCCCAGGAAGACGAAGCCGCACAGGATCACGCCCAGACTGTGGGTGATCGCGACATCCAGTTCACCCAGGCCCCGATAGCTGAGCTTCAGCGGCGGTGCCGTATACCCGATCGCCAGTACCGCCAGCACGCCCAGGACCGCGAGCACGACGGGAACGGAGCCTGGCGTCAGGACCAGCAGACTCGCGGTTGCGGCCACGAAGGCAAGAAGCGAGAGCGCGACGCCGGCTGCGACCTCGCGCCGGCTCAGCAACCCGTCCACCAGCACCCGGGAGCCGCCCGTGAAGGGACCAAAGAATCGGTTGTCGCGGTCGCTTGGAAAATCCACCTGCTCGTTGATCAGCACGGTCGCGACCTCAAGCAGAAACAGGCAGAGATAGCCCAGCCAGAAGAGCGGGTTCCCGAACACGCCGCCGGCCGGGTTGGCGGCGAGCGCGCCGGCGGTGTAGGCCAGCCAGGTCATCGGGTAGAACTGCAGCCGCAGCGCCCGCAACCAGGCACGGGTCTTGTGCCGGAACCCTTCCCACCGCGTGACCCGGCCGTGTTGCAGCTGCCGTGCCGCGTGCCGGGCGCGCTCCAGCCAGCGCCGGCGCTGTTCCCGGCTGGAACCGCGCACCGGGCCGAAGACCAGCGAGCGGACGGGATGGATGCCGCAGAACCCGAGCGTGGCGCGCGCCATCGCATTGCGGCCGGGTTGGCGATAGACCAGGCGATGGATCAGGGGTGGCGTGTCCATGGTGGTGATCAACTGCGCCGAGCGCCCACCCAGCAGTCCCTGATAGCCGGTGCCCCCGTCACAGGTGCGGAACGCGAATCCGGGGGTGAACACCCGATCCAGGAATCCCTTCAACAGCGCGGGCAGGGTGCCCCACCAGGTCGGGTAGACGAACACCAGGTGCTCGGCCCAGACGATCAGGTCGCGCGCTTCCCTTAACCCCGGCTCCAGCATCTGCTGGTTCGGCGACTGCGTCCGGACATGCGGATCGAATGCCACCTCCGACAGATTGAGCTGCCGGACCTCGGCGGCTGCGGTGCGCGCTCCGTCGCCGTACGCTCGGGCCAAGGCCCCGCACAAGCTCTCCACGCGCGGGTGTCCAAGGATGATCAATACATTCATGGAGATCCCCTGGGGCGCATCCGGTACCGGGCACCATAGACAAGAACAAGATGGGTGTCTTGTCCTTGCGCGGATCGACATGGCCACTCAAGGAAGCCAGAATGAAGTCCTGGTCCGCGTCCTCGCCACGGATGCGCCAAACCCACCCCGGGACGGAGAATCCCATGACCAACCTTGTCGGAATCGTGCTTTTGATTGCGGGTATTGCCGCTCTGATCTACGGCTACATGGAGAGCCAGAGTGCCAGAGACCAGACCGCCCGGCTGGTCCTGGGCCGCTTCACCCAGAAGACCCTGACCCTGCTCATCGGTGGTGCCGTCGCGCTGGTCCTTGGTCTGGTTCTGTTGCTCTAGCACGCGAAGCAGCGCCGGATCGGGCCGCGATTTCAGGGGCGCAACGGGACACGAACGCCCGGGTGCGCTCCGATAAGGGTCAGACACCGAGGGAGAGTGTGGGCTCGTCCAGGGCAGCGGCCTGTTCGCGCAGCGTCAGGATGTGCTCCTCCCAGTATCGCGTGGTGTAGAAGACCGGAAAGGCCTGCACGAAGGCCGGGTCGTCGGCACGGCGTGCAAGCCAGGCCGCGTGGCGCAGGATGCGCAGCGTACGCAGCGGCGTGATCAGGGCCAGTTCGCGGCGGTCGAGGCGCACGAAGGTCTCGTAACCCTCCAGCAGCGCCAGCATCTGGGCCGACATCTCCTCGGCAGCGCCGGACAAAAACATCCAGAGATCCTGCACCGCCGGTCCGGTGCACGCGTCGTCGAGATCCACGAAGTGAGGGCCGGAGTCGGTCCACAGGATATTGCCGGGGTGGGTGTCGCCGTGCAGGCGAATCATGGGCACGGGCCCGGCCTCTTGCATCCGGCGTACGATGCGCTCGAGCACATCCGCGCTGAGGTCCTCGTAAACCGATTCCAGCTCGAATGGCAGACGCTCGCTGGCGAGCACGTCCGCGCGCGCGGCCTCCCCCCGTTCGGCGGCATCCAGGCGCTCTCTTGCCTGGAAACTCCCGGCGCGACCGACGGCATGGATGCGGGCGACGAAACGCCCGATGCGCACGAGATTCTCGCGTTGCTCGAGGTCCGGGGTTCGCCCACCCTGCCGGGGATACAGCGCGAACAGGAAGCCCAGGTGGCGGTGCAGCGTCTCCCCCGCTGCATCCGGCAATGGCGCGACCACCGGAACCTCCTCGGCCGCGAGCTCCAGTGCGAACGCATGTTCCTCGCGGATGGCCGCCTCGGACCAGCGTCCCGGTCGATAGAACTTCGCGACCACGGGTGCCGCATCCTCGATGCCGATCTGATAGACGCGATTCTCGTAGCTGTTGAGCGCCAGCAGCCGACCGTCGGCGCGCAGCCCGGTGGACTCCACCGCGTCCAGGATGACCTCCGGCTTCAGACTGGCATAGAGATGGCCGCTCATGGCCACAGTCTACCTGCTGATGACCGGGCCCGGCGTTCAAGGTGAGCGTGACGGCCGCGGCCGCACGGAGGGCTCGCGCGTCACCAGACGCGGGCGAGCGTGAGGCGGAAGGTCTCGCCCTCAGGCTGGCCCGCCGGGGCCGACACGGCGGCGTCGTAGTTCAGAAACAGCGTGCCGATGGAGGGCAGGCGCAGCCCCAGCCCGGCGCCGAGGCGCCAGGTATCCGCGGCGTTGTCCTGGTCCTCACCGTCGCGAACCGTCTCGCCGCCCCGGTCGTAGTAGGCGTCGGCCGTCAGCCAGAGATCGGGCGTCAGGTTCCGGCTGGCGTGCAGCTCGAGCTGGTAGAGCGGTCGCTGCTTCAGCCTGTCGGCGGCGCCGGGGGCATCGCTATTGTCGCCGAAGATCCGGGCCGTCGCGTAGGCCTCGAGCCACGTCCGGCCCGCGTCCGGCGTGTAGCTGTAGTTGATCGTGGGCGCGAGGCTCCAGCGGTTGGAGCCGACATTGACGGGATCGTCGGCGTCGTAGGCACCGGTGGGAAAGGTCGCCAGCAGGTGGGCCGAGGCGAAGGTCTCGGGCGTCCAGTCCGCGAAGGCCTCCCGGCTCAGGGCCGGGGCGCCGAACAGGTTGACCTCGGCGACCACGCCAATGTCGCCGACTCCTGCCGCATCGGCCCCGAACGGACCCGCGGCGACATCGATATCGGCATGGGGCAGCACCAGCGACAGCCCGCCGGTGCGCCCGCCCACGTCGAGGATGCGCGAGAGGATCAGCGACTGTGACGTAACATCGGTGGTGATGCCGGCAATCCCGTAGTCGGCGCCTTCGGAGACGGGCGCGACACTGGTCGAGAAACCCAGATTGTAGAAGGTCACCCAGGTGTTGACAGGCGCGTTCAGGTAGTCGCGCGCCTTGCCCGCCAGCGCGTTCGAGGCCGGCAGAAGGGTGGCGCAGAGGCCGATGGTGGCGGCGAGGGTGCCGGCGCCCGGACGTCCGGGGCGCGTCCGGTTTGTCCTGCCTACAGGAAGCATAAAGCACCTTTCCAGTCGTCAACAATCCGCTCTCCGGCGGCGGGCGCGGCCGCGCTCGGCAGTCGTCCTGGCTTCGCCATCGGCCTGAACCCTGGACGCGGTGAGCAGCGTCAACACACCGGAATGCATCGGGGCGACGGCGCAGCGCAGGAAAGATCTGCATGGGGTCCCGGCCTTTACCGGAGCAGCCGGCAGCGGGGCGGCACCCGACACGGCGGCCGCCTGGCGCGCCATGCGCCAAGTTCGGTGCCCATTAAGCACAGCCAGACTTGCCGGAGCAAGGCGGGAAAGTGCAGGAATGGCCACCCTTCCCGCCCCCTTCCGGGTGCGCATCCACGCGAACGCCGGCACCGAAGGCCTACAGCCCCGCCCCGGCGACGCTCAACACCACAGAGGCTGCACCAGGATGGCGTCTCGGAGTGCGCCTCGGCACCATCATGCCTCCCCACCCCTTCGTTCTCTTCCCTGGGTTGCTGCGGCCCGATCATCCCGGCGATACTGCCGGTGAGCAGTTGGGTTTCCTGTCCTGGGATAAGCACGATCACATCCGTGATTCAGTGCCGAAAGTGGTGGATGCGCAGCCCCTTGACCACCCTGTGCACACAGCGCCCGTCTCGCAAGCAATGACCTGTACACGTCTGCGTGATCTGTGGATCGCTTGTCAACGATGCCCGGACATCCGGGGTCATCAAAAAGCCTTTGCAGGCCGGCGCAAGACCAAAGAATCTACCAACCCAGTGAGGCTTCCTAATGACCGATCAAGTCCAATCCCCGCTCTTCCAGGCCCTTGCGGACCTTAATTTCGATTCCGTGATGGTGACCGAACCGACCGATGAACCGGGGGCTTCGCGCATCGTTTTCGTCAACCGGGAATTCACGGAGCTGACCGGCTACAACGCCGACGAAGTGGTCGGCGAAACGCCCGGCATGCTCCAGGGCGAGCGCACTGACCCGGAGGTGCTCAAACGGCTTGCCGAAGACCTGCGTGCCGGCCGCACCTTCCACGGCCAGACCATCAACTATCACAAGGACGGCACGCCATTCGAGATCGAGTGGAAGGTCACCTCGGTGCTGGACGATGCCGGCAAGGTCACGCATTACGTGGCCGTGCAGCGCGAGGCCGATAGCGCCTGAGCTGAACCCCGGGTTCTGCGGTCGTCCCTGGCACCGCGCTGAACCGTCGTCGCGGCGTCATCCCCACCCGCGAGGCGCACCGAGGAGGGAACCCGGGTGTCGGGTTACGGCTCACCCCTTCAACTCGACCGCCGGATACACTCGCGTTTGCGATCTTCAACGCCGACAAGGAGTACGCGATGCGTTACCTGCTGACGCTGTTTGCACTATCCCTCGCACTGGCACTGGCCGGCTGTGAACGAGGCGACGCCCCTGAGCCACCGGTGGAACCGCAGAGCGCCGCGCCCGAGCCTGCCGAGCCGATGGCGGATGGACCCGAGGGGAGGGAATCACCCGAGTCGGCCGACCCGGGGGCCCCGATGGACGGGATGGATACCGATGCCCAGTCCGAGGCCGAGCAGTTGTGGAACCGTGCGACCGAATTGGCCGAGCAGGCCCGTGACCGCGCGGAAGAAGCCTGGCGCGTCGGTCAGGAGGAAGGCAGCGAGGCCTGGGAACGGGCCAAGGAGACGGCTGCCGTGGCCCGCGACCGTGCCGAACAGGCCTGGGATCGGGCGCGCGAGGTTTCGGGTGAGGCAGGGGACGCCGCTCAGACCCGAACCGAGGCCGTCTGGGACGACATCAAGGCCACATGGGCACGCATGACCCAGGATTCGGAGGAGCCCGAAACCGACGAGGGACCTGCGGCAAGCGACACGCCGGCCGAGTAAGCCATCGCGACCGGAGACCGCGCGGCTCCACGGTTGCGGTTCCCTCAGGGATCGAAGGATCGGGTCAGGGGATCGAGGTCAGGTCTGACGTTCCGGCATCTCCCCGGCGGGGCGGACCCAGGGAGCCACCGGGGCCGGGTTGTCGGCATGTGAGGCCTGACCCCATGCCCGCATTTCCGTCAGCATCAACCCGCCATCGTGGCCGGCGCCGGCCCATGGTATTTCGCTCGTTCCGGAATGATGTTGCGAATACCGCCCCTTGGGTCCTCCACGTCGCCTGCGTAGCGCGGGAGCAGGATGACGTGCAGGTGGTCGATGCTCCTTCCCGCCGCCCGGCCGTCGTTGTTGCCGATGGTGTAGGCATCGGGCCGGTTACCCAGGAAGGGGAGTCTCAGCACGGCTTCGATGTGGTCCTTGGGTCGCTCCCGCAGGTAGTCGCGGTTCAGCATGTTCCGGTACAGCTCATTCATGTCGGTCGTTTCGATGACCTGCCGGACCCCGTGAACGGCATCGAAGTAATCCGCCTGCTCGGTCTCATCGAGATCGAACAGGGAGACCACGTGCCGCCGAGGAATCACGAGCGCATGCCCGGGATTGACCGGATTGGTGTCGAAGATGCCGAGGAAGGAGCGGTTCTCGAAGATGAACGGGTCGGCCAGGCCGGCGGCAACGCGGCAGAAATAGCAGTCCTGGTCTGGTGGGGTGCGGGTCATCGGATAACCTGGGTGGGCTTGCATCGGAATAGAGGCGCCCGATTCTAGTGGATTCTCGCGCCGCTTGTGCCCGTTTTTCGGGGACCGCACACCGACATCGCCTCCTGTTGCGGCCGACGCCCGGGGCGTTTCGGTGCCAGACACCGCCCCGCAACCGCCTCTACGGACCGGAATCCCTGACCGGCTTCGTGCTGATCACCTGGTCCGCATCACTCACCTGCATCCTGATCACCCGCGCAGGGGGCCTCGCTCGGGACTTCGAACGGCTTTCCTGCGCGACCCCGGTCGACGCGCCACCCCGTTGAACGCTCTCCAGTCCACACGATCCCGATCCCGTTCGGCGCTCCGGCGCTGATACGGGGACCGGTCCCCCGACACGTTGCCTGCACCTCTGGCTAGTGGGCCATGCGGAAGGTTCGGTGACTATGGAGCACAGCCAGAAGGGCCGGAGCAAGGAGGGCAAGTGCAGGAATAGTGGGCCTATTTCAAAC
>JAABTX010000077.1 GCA_011389655.1 Thioalkalivibrio sp. | reverse complement strand
CTAGGACACCACGGGCCGAACAGTAAGACAGTCGAGCACCTAGGTAGAAATACCCACCCTGGCGGGCTGTCCCGGTTCCGGGCTCACTGCCTGTCGGATTCCGCAGGTGGGACCGCGGGCGAAGGCCGCTGCGCAGGCTCCACTCGCGGCGGGAAACCTCGCTGGTCAAGGGTCTCGCGGTAATCCTTCAGTGCCCAGAGCACCGAGGGGAAGGCGATGTCCTGGTAGGGGATCTCGTCGAAACGGAACAGGCCCACCTCCAGCGACTCCGGTCCCGGCTCCACCCGCGCGTGGCTCAGACGGGCGCGATAGATCAGCTGGACCTGGCTGATCCGCGTGATCGAGTAGACCGCGAGCAGCTGATCGATCTCCAGCGCCGCGCGCGCCTCCTCCCAGGCCTCCCGGACCGCTCCCGCCTCCGGGCTCTCGCCGAGTTCCAGATAGCCCGCGGGCAGCGTCCAGAATCCCGTGCGGGGCGGAATCGCGCGACGGCACAACAGGATGCGATCCTCCCAGCCGGCCACCACACCGACCACGATGCGGGGGTTCTCGTACTGAATGAACCCGCAGGTATCGCACACGAGGCGCCTGCGATCATCGCCATCGGGCACTCGCCGGCTGAAGTTGTCAGGATCGTCCGCTTGGCTCTCGCTCATCGGCTTTTGCACCGTCGTTCCGCTGGCTCTGCCCGGAGACCGAAGTCGCCATCAGGACAGCGCCGTCACCAGTCTGCGCTGGAAATCCAGCCCTGCCTGCACCTGTTCCAGCGTGATGAACTCGTCCGGCTGGTGGGCCTGGTCGATGGACCCCGGACCACAGATCACGCTGGGCAGCCCGGATCTCTGGAACAGGCCGGCCTCGGTGGCGAAGGGCACCCGCGCGGTAGTATCCACGCCAGCCAGCCTGCATGCCAGTTCCAGCGCCGGGTTGGCGTGTTCGTGCGCGAGCGGCGGCGCCTCGACACGCAGCTCGGTCGCGACCCCGGAGTCCGGCGCAATGTTCCGAAGTCCCGGTGTGACGCGTTCGTCGCAGTGACGCCGGAAGTCCTGCAGGATCGGCTCGGGCGGGTCCTCCGCGATTGCCCGAATGTCCCAGTCGAAGTGGCACTCGCGAGCGATGATGTTGACCGCCGTGCCGCCGTGCACGGTCCCCACGTGAATCGTGGTCTGGGGCGGCTCGATGCCGGGCGCGAATGGCCCGTCGACGGCCCGTCGACGGGCAAGGCCGTCGAGATGGGCAATCAGGTACGCGGCGGTGGTCACCGCGCTCACGCCCCGGTGCGTCTGGCTCGAGTGCGCCTCGTGCCCGGTGACGATCGTGCGCAGCACCGCGATGCCCTTGTGCGCACTGACCACACGCATTCCGGTAGGCTCGCCGACGATGACCGCAGCCGGTGTCGGGAGCCGCGCCAGGACTGCATCGATCAGGCGCGGCGCGCCCTGGCAGCCGACCTCCTCGTCGTAGCTGAAGGCAAGGTGGACCGGCCGTTTCAGATCCCGCATACCGGGCACCAGCGCCAGCGCGATCGCCAGGAAGCTCTTCATGTCGCAGGTGCCGCGCCCGTAAAGGCGCCCGTGACGCTCGACCACGCGGAACGGATCAGTGCTCCAGCGCTGTCCGTCCACCGGCACCACATCCGTATGGCCGGACAGGACGACGCCGCCCGGAACGGACGGACCCACGGTTGCGAGCAGGTTCGCTTTCTGGCCGTCGTCGCTGGCGACGATGTGGGACGCGACGCCGTGCCGCGAGAGCCAGTGCCGGACGAAGTCGATCAGTTCCAGTTTGGAGTTGCGCGAGACGGTATCGAAGGCCACCAGGCGCTCGATCATCTCGCGCACTTCTGCGAGCCCCGGCATCATCGCATGAGCCCGGGAGGCTGCCATGGGCACTGATGCATGTTCATGAAGGACACGATACCGCATCCGGCTTCCCAGCCCCCTACAAGCGGGAAGGGAGATCTTCGTTGCAGCGGGTGGCGGGGTGCCATACCCATCGACGTCAAAGTCGCGCGCCGCTCTGCCCTCTCCCGCTCCCCTCTCCCGCTTGCGGACCGATCCGCCGCGAGCGGGGGAGGAGGGAGCCCTTCATCCTTCCGGGCAGGGCATGCCCGACCCACGCATTCCATCCCCTGGTCTGCTAATCTCCCATGGCACGGATCCGGGTCGGCCGCAACGGTCGGCCTGTGGCTTTTGCAGCGGCCCGAGGAGAGCGCGGGTTGCATTCCAGCTTCCACGCACAGGGTTTCAAGGAGACGGATCACTGCCATGCTCGAAATCAGGATTCACGGCCGCGGCGGACAGGGGAACGTGGTTGCAGCCTACCTGCTCGCGGCCGCCGCCATCGACGGTGGGCGCTACGCGCAGGCCTTCCCGGCATTCGGCGCCGAACGCCGGGGGGCGCCGGTGGCGGCCTTCGTGCGGATCGACGAACAGCCGATCCGGCGTCGCTGCCAGGTGCGCGAACCGCTGTTCCTGATCATTCAGGACCCGGCGCTGATGGAGGTTCCGGGGACGCTGAACGGGCTGCAGGCGACAGGAACGGTACTGGTCGACGGATCCGAGGCGAATGTGGACGACAGCGGTGACAACGAGATCATCGCGATGCCGGCCACGCGCCTCGCAATGGAGCACATCGGCCGGCCGGTCCCCAACACCGCGCTGCTGGCCGCATTCATCACACTCACCGGACTGATGCCCCTTTCCGGGCTGATCGATGCCCTCGCGGAGCGCTTCAAGGGGCCGGTACTGGAGAAGAACCAGTCACTGGTCGAGGCGGCCGCAGAGACCGTCGAGGCCGGACGGTGGCGGGAGGTAGCACATGGCGCTGGCGCTTGAAGGTTCCCAGGCCCTGGCCCGCACGGTGGCCCTGTGCCGTCCGCAGGTCGTGGCGGCCTACCCCATTACTCCCCAGACCCATATCGTCGAGGGCATTGCGAAGCTGGTGGCCGACGGCCAGCTCGCCTGCGAGATGGTCAGCGTGGAGAGTGAGCACTCCGCGGCCTCGGTGGCGCTGGGCGCCGCCGCGGCAGGCTCCCGGGCCTACACGGCCAGCGCTTCGCAGGGCATCCTGCTGATGGCGGAGGTGCTGTACGACATCTCGGGACTGCGCATCCCCCTGGTGATGACCTGCGCCAACCGCGCGCTGTCCGGACCCCTGAACATCTGGAACGACCAGCAGGACTCGATGTCCATGCGCGACTCGGGCTGGATCCAGCTGTATTGCGCGACCAACCAGGAGGCGGTGGATACCACGGTGCAGGCCTTCCGCATCGCCGAACGCTGCGAAATCCCGGTGATGGTCTGCGTGGACGGATTCACCCTGACCCACACGCTGGAGCCGCTGGAGCTCCCCACCGCGGAACAGGTGGACGGATTCCTGCCCGCCTACGCCTTCCGGCACGGCCTCGACCCGGCCGAACCCCGCAGCCTGGGCACCCTGGTCGGGCCGGAGCACTTCAGCGAGGTGCGTCACGCGCACCACCAGGCGATGATGAACGCACAGGCAGAGATTGAGCAGGCCGACGCGGACTGGGCGGCCGTGGTCGGTCGACACTGCGGCGGCCTGGTCGAGGCGCGGGGCGATCCCGAGGCACGGCTGGGCATCCTGACACTGGGATCGGTGCTGGGAACGCTCGAGGACGCGATGGATTCAGACCCCGAGCTGCCGCGCGCCCGGTTCATCAAGCTGCGGAGCTTTCGCCCGTTCCCCGCCGAGGCGCTGCGGCAGGCCTGCGAGGGACTGGACCACCTGATCGTGCTGGAGCGGGCACTTTCACCCGGAGCCGGCGGCATCGTTGGACCGGAGGTGCAGACCGCGCTGATCGAGATGGCCGAACCGCCGCGCGTGCACAATTATGCGGCGGGTCTCGGCGGACGGGATCTGTCCCTCGACCTGTATTCGCGCATCGTGCAGGCGGCGTTCGGCGCGGAGCGGCCGCGGGAGTTCGCGATCATCGACGCGGATCCGGAACTACTGCCCGAATCGGACCGCTAATGGGCCCCGCGTGGTCAGCCAGCCCGCTCCATCTCTGCGAGGAATCACCATGAACGAACAGCCCCTGCACCATCTCGATACCCTCCGCGCCCGCCAACCTCGCTTCCGGGGGCTGGAGTCCGGGCATCGCGCCTGCCAGGGCTGCGGCGAGGCGCTGGCGGCACGGCTCACCACCGAGGCGGCCGGCCCGGACGTGGTCGTTGCCAACGCCACCGGCTGTCTGGAGGTCTTCACGACACCGTGGCCCCAGTCGGCCTGGCGGCTCCCCTGGATCCACTCCGTATTCGGCAACACCGCCGCGGTCGCGGCGGGTATGGAGGCCGCCCTGAAGCAGCAGGGCCGGGCGACGCAGGTCCTGGCCTTCGCCGGGGATGGCGGCACCTTCGACATCGGCTTCCAGGCCCTCTCCGGCATGATGGAGCGCGGCCATGACGTGCTGTTTGTCTGCTTCGACAATGAGGCCTACATGAACACCGGGGTACAGCGTTCGGGGTCGACGCCCCACGCCGCGATGACCACTACCTCGCCCCCTGGCGAGCTGCGCATGGGCAAGCGGCACATGAAGAAGGACATCCTGTCGATCATCGCCGCCCACCACATCCCCTACGCCGCCACTGCCTCGGTGGCCTACCCGTCCGACCTGCGCAAGAAGGTGCGGCGGGCCATGGATACCGAGGGCGCGAGCTTCCTGCAGATCCACTCGCCCTGCCCCCTGGGCTGGGGCCACGACGGCGCGAAGACCATCGAGGTCGCCCGTCTCGCGGTGCAGACGGGGCTGTTTCCGGTAATCGAGATGGAACGCGGCGAACTGATCGGGACGCTGCCCATCCGGGACCCCCGGCCGGTGTCCGACTACCTGAAGCTGCAGAACCGCTTTCGACACCTGTTCGCCTCCGAATACCGGGCGCGCAAGGAGCTCGAACACCTGCAGGCCATCGCGAACCGCAACATCGAGCGGTTCGAGCTGCGCGGGGTCGGATCGGAGTCCTATGACACCGAAGGAGCGGATACCGTGCACCGCGGCGGTGATCGCTGGGCCTGATAGCCACCCGTCGCCTGCTACCCGCAACGCCTCCACGATCCGTCTCATCGATTGAAGTGAGCCTGACATGATCCAGATTCCACCCGGCGCATTCGCCCGACCCGGAACCTCCCTCGAATTCAAGACCGGAACCTGGCGCGCGGAGCGGCCAGTCCATCAGCGCCGGGCCGCGCCCTGCCATTCGGCCTGTCCCGCCGGGGAGGACGCGCAGGCGTATCTCGCCAAGGTGGAACTCGGCGACATGCGCGGCGCCTGGGAGACCGTGGTCGCCGCCAACCCGCTGCCGGCGATCACCGGCCGGGTGTGTCACCATCCCTGCGAGTCCGCCTGCAACCGGGCCCATTACGACGAGTCGATCACGATCCACGGTGTCGAGCGCTTTCTCGGCGACGAGGCCCTGCGCCAGGGATGGAGCTATCCGGTACCGATCCCCAGTGCCGAGGCGCCGCGCATGGCGGTCGTGGGCTCGGGACCGGCGGGGCTCGCGGCGGCCTACCACCTGTTGCGGGGCGGCTGCCGCGTCACGCTGATCGAGGCCATGCCGGCCGCCGGCGGTACCGTGCGCACGGCGATTCCCCATTACCGGCTGCCGCCCGAGATCCTGGAACAGGAGCTGGACCATATGCTGGCCCTGCCCGGTCTCGACTTCCGTCTGCGCACTCAGCTCGGGCGTGACGTCTCGCTGGATGAACTGCGCGCCGATCACGAGGCCGTGTTCCTCGGCCCCGGACGCCGCAAGGGACGCGAGTGGAGCGCGGACTTCGCGGTTCCCGGAAACCTGCGCACCGGGCTGCAACTGCTGGAGGCCTGGGTTGCGGGGGGCACACTTCCCGAGCAGCCGAGGTCGGTGGCGATCGTCGGCGGCGGCAATACCGCGGTGGACCTCGCAAGGGTACTGCGGCGCGAGGGTGTCGAGCAGGTGCACCTGATCAGTCACCAGCGCATCCCGGCGCCCGGCGTGCCCAGCGAAGACGCGATGCGTGCGACCTACCGCGAGGTATCGCAGGCACTGGAGGAAGGCGTGACCATCCACGAGCACCGCGGCGTGCGCCGGCTGATCCTGCGCGGCGAGCGGGTGGTGGGGATGGAACTGGTACACATGAAGAAGCTGGAGGACGCCGGCGGGCGCCTGCGGCGGGTGGCCTTCGAGGGCACCGAGACGGTACTGCACGTCGATCAGGTGATTCCGGCGATTGGTCAGGATGTCGACGGCGTGGGCTTCGAGTCCCTTGTCCGGCGCGGCTACATGGAGGTCGAGCCCTGGTGGGGTACCGTCAACGGCCAGTCGGGGATCTTTAGCGGCGGAGACGCGCGCAGCGATCACGGCACGGTGAGCGAGGCGGTCGGCGACGGACGCCGTGCCGCAGCCGCAATGCTGCGCTACCGCGCGGGAAAGCAACTCGAACCCGGGGCCCCGCCGGAACCGATCCCCTATTCCGACCTCAATCTCAGCTATTTCGAGACCGCGCCGGCGTCGAAGGAGCCGGTCCTGCCGCCCGAGCAGCGTCTTGGGCTGGAGGAGATCGAGGGCGGCCTGCAGGCCAATGCCGTGCGGCACGAGGCGCACCGCTGCCTGTCCTGCGGAGACTGCCTCGCCTGCGACAACTGCTGGACGCTCTGCCCGGACCAGTCGGTGCTGAAGACGCGCGAGGTCGCCGCCGACGGCAGCCACTACGTCTTCGACTACGACTACTGCAAGGGCTGCGGCATCTGCGCCCACGAGTGCCCGACCGGCTATATCCGCATGATCCCGGAGTGACACGGGACCCGCGAGCGCCAGCCGATGTTGCTGGTCCCGGAGGCGTCGAGCACGCCGTCCGGCGCGGTGCGAATCATCGATCTGGTACACCAGGGCTACGTGCAGATCGCGCCCTGAAGACCGCAAGCGATCCCCTGACGTGAAGACCCCTGCCCCGGGCGACCTGCTGCGGCGGATGTGGGCGTTCCTGGTCGGCCTGTCGCTGCTCGCCCTCCCGTTTCTGCTGCTGATCCCGCTCGGCGTCCTGTGGCTGTGGCAGGAGGGCTGGCTGCTCTGGTGGCTGATCGGCGCCGCGATCCTCGCACTTGCCGGGTACGTTCCAGCCTGGTGGTGGCGCCGGAGCCAGCGTGCGCGACTCGCAGCCGATGGTGGCGAGCAACGCCCCCCGGACTCCGAACCCGGTACCGAATGGTCGCCGCGGGACCTGGAGGCATGGCAGGAGGTCCGGGAGATCGCCGCCGCTGTCGACCGCGACATCGTCACCGATCGCGACCGACTGCTTGGTGCCGCGCGTGAAACCATCGAGCGGGTAGCCCGACACTATCACCCTGAGGAACGCGATCCGATCTGGAGCTTCACCGTTCCCGAACTGCTGATGCTCACGGAGCGGGTCAGCGTGCGGCTGCGCATGGTCGTGACCGATCACGTACCCGCCGCTCACCTGATCGAGGCGGGCCACCTGCTGCGCATCTGGGGGTACCGGCCGATGGCCGCCACCGGCATGCGCGTGTTCCGGCACCTGCACAATGCCTGGCGCGTGACACGCATGACCAATCCGGTGACGGCCCTGCTTGCAGAGGCCCGGCAGCACCTCGTCGGCGCGGCGATGACGGAAGCAGGCGACTGGCTGCGCAGCGAGGGCGCGCGCATCTGGGTGGAAGAGGTCGGCCGCGCGGCGATCGAACTCTATTCCGGGCGGCTGCGCATCGACACCGAGCGCCTGCACAAACTGGCTGCCACCGAGGGTGCGGGCCAGGGGGTCTCCGAGGCCGGCCTGCCCGGCCCGCTGCGCGTACTGGTCGCCGGGCGGGTCAACGCCGGCAAGTCCAGCCTGGTGAACGCATTGCTCGGGGAACCCGCCGCGGGTGTTGCCGCCACGCGGCTCACGGAGAGGTCGAGCGGGTACCGCCTCGCCCACGAGACGCTCCCCGAGGGTCTGCTGGTCGATACCCCCGGACTGAACTCGCCCGCCGATATCGAGCGCCTCGTGGAGCGCGCGTGGCAGAGCGACCTCCTCCTCTGGGTGGTCTCCGCCGACGGTGGGGACCTGACGCTGGACCGAGGCACCCTCAACGCGATCCGCACCCGCTTCGCCGCCGACCCCCGGCGCAGCCCGATTCCCATCGCGGTGATCGTCAGCCGGATCGACCGCCTAGGGCAGGCGGACGAGTGGGACCCCCCCTACCCGCTGGACGCGACGGACGGTGGAGGCGCCCGTGCCGCCGCGATCCGGGCGCGCCTGGCCGGGGTTGCGGAGGGACTGGAGGTGCCGCTGGCCTACGTGGTCGGGGCACGCCTCGATCCGCCGGAACGGACATGGAACCTGGACCGGATCTGGGCATTGCTGGGCGCCTGTTATCCCGAGGCCCGGCGCTGCCGGGCGCAGCGGCTTCAGCTCGAGGCCGCAGGGACTGACTGGAAGAAGGTCCTGCACCAGACGGCCGGCGCCGCCCGGTTGTTGAAACGGCGGTTCTGGCCCACCCCCGGGAAAAACCGCCGGTAGGAGCGGCGTAGGAGCGGCTTGCAGCCGCGATATCGAGCGCCGGATCGCGGCTGGCGATCGCGGCTGCAAGCCGCTCCTACGGGGCGCGTACCACGTGGGAGCGACCTCTGGTCGCGATATGGGGGTTGGCGCGGGGCAGGGTATCGCGGCTGGAAGCCGCTCCTACGTCGCTCCCACGATCTGAATCGCCGATGGGCTCACTGGTCGGCGCTGCGGGCCTCCGAGCAGCGGTCGAGCAGGTAGACGATGGAGCGGTAATGGCGGCCGCTGTGCAGCGACAGCCCGATCTCGCAGGTCCGGCTGGTGGAATAGCCTGACGTGCAATCGTCCGGCAGCGCGTCGCGCAGATCCTTCAGCGCGCTGGCGTTCAGCTCGGGATAGGTGAAGCCGCGGTCACCGGACCAGCCGCAGCAATGCACCTGCGCCGGCACCACCACCCGTTCGGCACAGGCCTCGGCAATCGCCTTCAGCTTCGGCTGCAGGCCCATCTTGGTCGTGCTGCAGGTGGGATGCAGCGCGACGGTCTCATCCACCTTCGAGATCCGCAGCCGGTCCAGCACGAACCCGTGCAGGAAGTCGGCGACATCGTAGACCTGCAGGCCGGACGACCCGAGGTCCCTCCGCGCACGGAAGGCGCAGGGACTGGTGTCGAAGATCACCGGATCCTGGCCGTCACGGCTCGCGCGCAGCAGCGAGGCCTCCAGCTGGCTCAGCTTGGCCGCGGCGTCGTCGTGGAAACCCTTGCTCTCGAAGGGCTGGCCACAGCAGAGCGCCGCACCATCGTCCGGATACACCACCTCGTAACCCGCCTTGCGCAGCAGGGCCTCGGTCTTCACGGTCAGGGACTCCTCCTCGGGATCGCCACGCGCCGGCCCCATGGTGCGGCTCGCACAGCTGGGGAAGTAGACCACCCGGGGCGCCCAGGGGCCAGCGGGAGCAGGCGGGTTGCCCTGGCGCGCGGCCTTCGGCATGAAGGGGTTCCAGAGCGGGATCCGCCCGCCGGACAGCCGCCGCACGCCACCGGTCAGCCCGGACATCGCGCGGGTGCCCAGCGCCACGTGCATCAGATGTGCCGAACCCAGCGAGAGCCGGGTCGCCCTGGTGATCGGCCCGAAATTCCGTGCGACCCAGCCCGACACCCGGTGCGCTACCGGGCCCCAGCCGCGTCCGCGCATCTGCTTCACCATCTTGCCGGTATCGATCCCGACCGGGCAGGACAGCGCGCAGAGGCTGTCGACCGCGCAGGTGTCCAGGCCCTGGTAACGGTACAGCTTGCGCATCTGCTTCAGGCGCCGGGGTTCCTCCCCCAGCTGTTCCAGGCGCTCCATCTCGCGCAGCGCGACAATGCGCTGGCGCGGCGTCAGGGTCAGCGAGCGCGACGGGCAGGTCGGCTCGCAGAAGCCGCATTCGATGCACTTGTCCACCAGCGCGTCCACCGCGGGCATCGGTTTCAGGTTGCGGGTGTGGACATCGGGATCGTCGTTCAGGACCACGCCGGGGTTCATCAGGTTGTCCGGGTCGAACAGGCGCTTGATCTCGCGCATCAGCCCGTAGGCCTGCTCGCCCCACTCCAGCTCCACGAACGGGGCCATGTTGCGCCCGGTGCCGTGTTCCGCCTTCAGCGAGCCGTCGTGCTGCTCCACCACCATGCGACTGAGCTCGTCCATGAAGGCCCGGTAGCGCTCGACGGTCTCCGGATTACCGAGATCGGGGGTGAGCACGAAGTGCAGGTTGCCTTCCAGCGCGTGGCCAAAGATGATCGAGCCCTCGTAGCCGTGCCGCCGGAAGAGATCCTGCAGGTCCAGTGTCAATGCGGCGAGCCGGGGCACCGCCACCGCAACGTCCTCGATGATCACGGTGGTGCCGTTCCGGCGCATCGAACCGACCGAGGGAAACAGTCCGGAACGGATCGCCCAGAGGCGGTCACACTCGGCCCGGTCCATGGTGAACTGTACCGGCTCCAGGGTCTCGACCGCATCCAGACCGGCGCGGATGGCCTCGACCTGCTCGGCAAGCACCGCGTGATCGCCGGCCCGCGTCTCCACCAGCAGTGCGGCCGCATCGGGTCCGAGCTGCTTCAGCACCGGCGGGACCCCGGGCTTGTCCTCCACCGACTGCAGAGAGGCTCGGTCCATCAGCTCGGCCGCCGCGACCGGCAGCGGCTTGATGATCCCGATCGCGCGGCACGCGGCCGCGATGTCCGGAAACAGGATCAGGGCGGTGGCCTTGTGCTTCGGGTCCTCGACCGTGCGGTAGGTGATCTCGGCGATGAAACCGAGCGTGCCCTCGGAACCGATCATCAGGTGCTGCAGGATGTCGATCGGGTCCTCGAAGTCGACCAGTGCATTCAGGCTGTACCCGCAGGTGTTCTTGATCCGGAACTTCTCCCGGATCCGGTCCGCCAGGGCGTGATCGTTCCGCGTGCGCTCCCCGAGGGCGCGCAGCGCCTCGAGCAGCTCTCCGTGCGTCCGTCCGAAGGCCTCCCGGCTCGCCGCATCCGCGGTGTCCAGCAAGGTGCCATCCGGCAGGATCACGCGCATGCTCTCCAGCGTCCGGTAGCTGTTCTGCGCCGTGCCACAGCACATGCCGCTGGCGTTGTTCGCGGCAATGCCGCCGATGTGACAGGCGTTCAGTGACGCGGGATCGGGGCCGATCTTGCGCCCGAGGGGCGCCAGCAGCCGGTTCGCGTGCCCGCCCAGCACGGCCGGTTGCAGGCTGATCCGTGACGCGTCATCGGCAATGCGCGAGCGACGCCACTGGTCCCCGACCAGCAGCAGCACAGAGTCGGTCACCGCCTGTCCCGAAAGGCTGGTACCGGCCGCCCGCAGGGTGACCGGGACCCGGTGGCGGTGCGCCAGCGGCAGGATCCGCGACATCTCGCCTTCGCTGTCGACCCGGACCACGAGCCTCGGAACCAGGCGATAGAGGCTCGCGTCGGTGCCGTAGGTCAGGGTTCGGAGCGGATCGTCGATCAGGCGGGACGCGGGGATGAAGCCCTTGAGGGCCCGGAGAAAGCCTTCGAAGTCGTCGGAATGCGCCATGGATGAATGTCCTGCAGCCGGACCGGCCGATGAGAGGCAGACGGCCGTGAGACGGCTTGCGCCGCACCGCTGCGGCAGGGAAGGGTTGCCGGTGATCACCCGTCCCCGAAACTGCCCGGAGTATAGCAACGGGAGGACCTACCGGGCCCCAGACCTCAGCGATTGCAGGGACAGCCACGCCTTGTACTGCCGCCAGCCGCAGGCTGTCCCGCAGGGACCGGCGTGATGATCAGCGTATGTTCGCGGCCTGCAGGAGTTCGCGCACCTCGCGTTCGGTGCGCGGGGTGTGGACCGCGCCCACCCGGGTGCCGTCGCCGGAGAACAGCACCACCGAGCCATCGCGCATGCCCTGCCGGCGCGCAAACTGCTGGCCATTGGGGTTACCGAGGTTGACCGCAAGGAACTCGACCCGCTCGGCGTACTCGGGCCGGATCTCGCCCAGAAGATCCATCACCTCGGCGCCGGCGACGAAGCTGATGTCCCGGGCCACCACGAGTGCCGGTGTTCCCTGACCGATCCGCGACAGATCGGTGGGAAACGCCCCTCGTGGGAGCTGCGTGAAGATCAGCGCCGCGGCACCCACGATCACCACCAGCGTGATCACGACCTTCGCCCAGCCCGGAACAGCCGGCGGAGGATTCCTCTTCCCTTTCATACCTGACCCTCGCGATCGTTGTGCCTGCCCGCCCGGGGACGGGCCACAGGGTGTTCTACGCACCCACCGCCCGGATTGCAATCCGGCCCCGCGCATCGCAGGCGCTCCCGGACCGGCAATTCCGCCGATTTCTTGCCATGGATCACATTTTGCGCCGTTGGCACGCCCTGTGCCGCACCGCTCCCCGGAAACCGGACTATAAGTAACGTGGAGATACCCCGGGTGGCCTACCGCGTAGGGGGAATGTTTCCTGGGTTTGCAAGGGTATCTCACGGTCACGGAGAGGCCCGCACGGAGACCTGCACCACCGGGCTCCCTGCCGGGTCTCTCGCGTGTCCGGCGGTCCGGGAACAAATCCGGCACCGGCCGACTGCCGACCACTGGTCGGTCGTGTTCATACCAAGAGATACAAAGGAGGGGTGTGATGAAAAACGGCGCGCTTGCTTTCGCCGCCAGCCTGGTGCTGGCCTGGGGCGTGGGATCCCAGGCCTTCGCAGGTGATGTCGCCCAGGGCGAACAACTCGCGAACACCTACTGTGCCGCATGCCACGGGCCCTCGGGGGAGGGCATGGGGCCGAATCCGTCCCTGGCCGGCATATCGGAGGAATACTTCGTCAAGACCATGCAGGCCTTCCGCGCCGGCGAGCGCGAGAGCGCGACCATGGGGGCGCTCAGTTCCGGGCTCAGCGACGAACAGTTCCAGGACATGGCCGCGTTCTACGCGCAGTTCGAACCGATCGCGCACGAGTTCCGGATCGACGGACCCCTCCATCACGTCTCGG
>JAABTX010000076.1 GCA_011389655.1 Thioalkalivibrio sp. | reverse complement strand
CGGGTACATCACCCCGCGGGAACAGCAGATGGCGGTTGCTGCTTAAAAAGTGTCCGCTACGGCTTGACCAGAACACAGTCCATCACGAGAAGTGTCGACCGAGTCGCTCAACGCCCCGTTTTCCGCGCGAAGAATGGCCGTTTAATGGCCCGCAGGGGGTGCCGAAGGGTCGTTATTCAAAGACGGATCAGGGGGTTGGCTTGGTCCGACCCCGTTGGGGACGCGCGAAACCGGGTTGGCGGGTCTGTGCGGAAAAGAGGGATAAAGCTGCTAGTCTAAGGTGTACACCTTTCCCCTGGCGGGGCCTGCACAGCCGACAGTCGCCCACCTGCGCCCTCAGCCACACTCCATCCGGAGGCTCCATGACGAAAACGAACGCCCTGATTCTGACCAGCCTGCTGGCCCTGTCTGCCGCCGCCCCTCTGCATGCCGATGATGCAACCACGAAGACCGTCGGCGAGCTTTACGAGGAACGGGCGGCGCTGGACGGCCAGCAGGTGATGGTGCACGGCGAAGTGGTAAAGGTGAATGCCGGCATCATGCAACGCAACTTCATCCACGTGCAGGACGGTTCCGGTGACGTCCTGCAGGAGACCAACAATCTGGTGGTTACCTCGCAGGACGGTGCGGCCGTCGGCGATAGCGTCAGTGTCACGGGTACCATGACCGTGGACCAGGACTTCGGCTTCGGCTACTTCTATCCCGTCCTGGTCGAAGAGGCCAGCGTAACCGTCGCCGAGTAGGGGGTCGGACCAGGCCAAGTGTCTGTTTTCTGTAGAAAAAACGGCCTACCGGGGGCGATTTTGGGCCTTAAACGGTCATTTTTGGTGCCAAAAATGGCGCGATAAGCGCAGTGATGGCGATCACCGGCCGTCTTCGCTGCGCAGGAATGCCCGCACTGCGGAATAGGAGTCACCTGTTTCGCGCAGCACCCCATTTTCAACCCCAAAAATGGCCTTCCAAGGCTTGAATCCGGGTGTCTGAACGCCTGTTTTATTCGATGAATCAGTCGGTTCGCTTGGTCCGACCCCACTGGCCATGATTCAGATCCCCGAGGAGGTTGCTGATGAACGATTCGAACCCGGCCATGGCCATCAGCCATCCGATCAGCGGTGGGGCCGTTGCCGCGGCGGTGTGGTTGGCGCTGCTGCTGTTGCTGCTTGCTCCGGGTCCTGCAACCAGCGACGTTGATCACTGGGTCATCGATCCCGAGCATTTCGCGGTGGCGTTTCTGGTGGATCACGCGGGCTATGCGGCCACGCTTGGGCTCTTCCTCGAGGCTGAGGGCGAATTCCGTTTCGACCCGGAGGATTACCGCCTGGAGAGTGGCTCCTTCGTGGTTCAGACCGGCAGCGTCTTCACCAATCACGACGAGCGCGACGAGCATCTGCGCAGCGAGGATTTTCTCGACGTCGCCAGGCATCCCGAGATGCGGTTCGAGGCCACGAGCTGGGAGCGGACCGGTGATGAAGTGGGCCGCCTGCACGGGCAGCTCGAACTCCTGGGCGAGCGCCGACCGCTGGTGCTGGAGACCCGAATCAACAAGGTGGAGCGGTACCCGATGCCGCTGGGCGGCATATTCGGCCGCCCATACGTCCTCGGGGCCTCGATGCGCGGTGCATTCAACCGCAGCGACTTCGGGATGACCTACGGGCTGCGTCCGCGCGAGTTCGTCGGTGACCGCGTGGAACTGATCATCGAGTTCGAGGCGCAGCGCCAATAGGCGAACCCCCGGCAATGAAAACGGGCCCCGAAGGGCCCGTCGTCTCCCGGGAGGTCCCGGGGTGGTGTGGCAACATGGCCTCTGAGGAACGCCGTCAGGCGGCATCGCGCCAGAGGTCCGCGACCTCGCTGCCAGCGGCGTTCCATGCCGCCATGCCGCCGACCACGTTGGTCACCCGCCGGTGCCCCAAGCGCTTGAGGATCGAGGCCGCCACGGTCGAGCGATAGCCCGTGCCGCAGATGACGGCGACCGGATCCTCCGGCCCGATCCCGGGCACACCCTCGCGGGTCTCGGAGACCGGGCGATGGATGGCCGCGTCATCGCGGTCCTCGTCGTATTCCGCCGAGGTGCGCACGTCGACCAGCTTGGCATCACCGCGGTGCACGGCCTCGCGAGCCTGATGGGCGTCGACTTGCCCCAGGGTCTCCAGCGGCAGTCCGGCCTCGGCCCAGACGGCCATCCCGCCGCGCACGTAGCCGTCGATGTAGTCGCGGCCGGTGCGGACCATGCCACGCACCGCCGCCTCGATCACCTCCGGATCGCCAGTGTCATCCACCAGGATCACCGGCTTGTCGTCCGGCGTGACCCAGCCGGCCCAGTTCGCGAAGGGCCCGCGAATGCCGATGCCCAGTGCGCCAGGCACGTGACCGCCGCCGAAGGCCAGCGGATCGCGCAGGTCGATCACGGTGACCTCGTCTGCCCGGACGCGCCGGGCCACATCGGCCGCCTCCAGCGGCACCAGCCCGGGCAGTGGGATCACGTCCTTCGGGCCCGCCGTGTTGATGCCCTTGTTGCGCGGGTAGAAGTCCGGGATCTCCGGCAGGCCGTGCAGCAGCTTCTCAACGAAGGCCTCCTCGCTCAGTTTCGGATCCAGGTAGGGATTGGTTCGGCGCTCGTAGCCGAGGGTGGAGACAGGCCTTCCGGACATGCCGGCGCCGCAGGCGGAACCGGCGCCGTGCCCCGGGTGGACCTCCGCACCGTCCGGCAGGTCCGCGAGCTTCTCACGCACGCTGCGAAACATCTGCCGCGCCAGATCGCGCTTGGTCTCTTCGCCCAGCAGATCCGGCCGGCCGAGCGAGCCGACGAACAGGAAATCACCGGTGACGAGGGCAACCGGCTCCGTCTGCGAGCGCCCTCCGTCGTAGACCACGAACATCAGATGTTCCGGTGTGTGGCCGGGTGTGTGCCGCGCCTCGATGCGCACATTGCCGATCTCGATCCGGTCGCCTTCGTGGATGTCCTCGTGCGGGAAACGGACCTCGAAATGCTCGCCCGCGTCATGACCCGACAGCATCAGCCGCGCCCCGGTCTTGTCCGCCAGCTCGCGGGCTCCGGAGGCGAAATCGGCATGGATGTGTGTGTCCATCACGTAGGCGATGCGGTAACCGTTGTCACGGGCATAATCCAGGTAGACATCCACGTCGCGCTGCGGGTCGATCACGGCAATCTCGCTGTTGCCCTGGCACCCGACGACGAAGGAATGCTGCGACAGCCCGGGATCTACGAAGCGTTCAAAGATCATGTTGCACCTCCTCTCGCTGCAGGGGTTTGCCTAAATCTTGACCAATTTGGTCAAGTATTCGGGAGAAAGTTCCCTTCCAACCCATTCGATAGATTTGCTCAATCGACTCGACCGTATTAGCCCGGCATCCGGCGCTGGCTGTCAGAGCTGCCGTCTGCTTGCGGACAAGGCTGCCAAGGGCCGGGGCGAGTGCCGGCGTGCCAGCGCCGTTCATCGGTTTCATGTCACTCCCGCTCGGGCGCGGGGCGCGCAGACATGACCGCAATCGGTCTGATGACGTATCGTTTGCCCCATGTCGATGCCGAGCCCGTCCGCCCCGTCGCTGTTGCTGTTCTCCGGCGGGATCGAGAGTGCTGCGTTGCTGTATCGGCTCCGGCAGCAGGCGGAACCCGTGCATGCCCTCTGGGTCGACTATGGCCAGCGCAACGCACGGCGCGAACGAGGGGCAGCAGAGAGTCTTGCCGAGGCCTGCGAGACGCCGTTGCATGCAATGGATCTTGCGGGACTGCGTGCCAACTTCACCCGCGCTTCCGAATGGGTGAGCCATGTCCCGTTGCCGCAGCGCAATCTGGCGGTGCTCGCCCTTGCCGTGAACCTCGCCCAGCATCTCGGTGCCCGGCGCGTCCTGCTTGCGTTGAATCGCGACGATCGAGGACATGGACCCGGGAGCCAGCCGGCCTTTCTGGAGGCCTTTACGAAGCTTGCGGGAACGCTCGTTCCGGGGCTGGAGGTCCTGGCGCCGCTGCACGACCTGGACAAGGCCGGGGTGATCCGCAGCGCTGAATCCACAGGCATCGACTGGAGCCGGACCTGGAGCTGCCTTCTCGATCGCCCCCTCCACTGTGGCCTCTGTCCGCAATGCGAGGCCCGACAGGCCGCCTTCGCCGCTGCCGGCATTCCCGATCCCACGAGCTACCTCAATCCCCGGTGACCTGACCGCGACCGGACCCCGGGGTAACGGGGCCGGCGGTGCGGGGATGGAGGCCGGTGCCCGATGGAGTGCTGCACCCCACCCCAACCCTGCCCCGCAAGCGGGGGCGGGGGCTTTGATGGGGAGGAGTGGCGCAGGGCCATGACAGTCAGGCCCGCATTTTTCGGGGCGAAAACGGGCCTCCAAGACGAAAATCGGCGGTAAATTCGAGGGATTAACGTCTTGAATCAACCATTTCGGTTGGTCCGACCCCCGGATTCCCGGCAATCCAGACCTAAATTGTGAACGGCTATCCGTGTGTTTGATCGAATCTATTCGATCAGATGCCATCCGCAGGCTATACAGTTCTGACAGTCACCCACAACATCGTTGATACGACAGGAGGAGCAAGATGTCTGCGTCGAAATGCCCGGTGATGCACGGCTCGATGACGACCGCCGAACGCTCGGTGACAGAGTGGTGGCCCAATGCGCTCAACCTCGAGATCCTGCACCAGCACGACACGAAGACCGACCCGATGGGTAAGGACTTCAACTATCGCGAGGAGCTCGAAAAGCTCGACGTGCAGGCGCTGAAGCAGGACCTGTTCGACCTGATGACCGACAGCCAGGAGTGGTGGCCGGCCGACTGGGGCCACTACGGTGGCCTGATGATCCGCATGGCCTGGCACGCTGCCGGCTCCTACCGGCTGTTCGACGGCCGCGGCGGCGGCGGCAGCGGCAACCAGCGCTTCGCCCCGTTGAACTCCTGGCCGGACAACGGCAACCTGGACAAGGCCCGGCGCCTGCTCTGGCCGATCAAGAAGAAGTACGGCAACAGTGTCAGCTGGGCCGACCTGATCATGCTCGCCGGCAACATCGCCTACGAGTCCATGGGCCTGAAGACCTTCGGCTTCGGGTTCGGCCGCGAAGACATCTGGGCCCCTGAAAAGGACGTCTACTGGGGCTCCGAGAAGGAATGGCTGGCGGAGAGCATCCTGCGCTACGCCAACGAAGAAGATCCGGAGTCCCTGGAAGAGCCGCTCGGGGCGGTCCACATGGGCCTGATCTACGTCAACCCCGAAGGCCGCGACGGCAAGCCGGACCCGATGAAGTCGGCACACGACGTCCGGGTCACCTTCGCGCGCATGGCGATGAACGACGAGGAGACCGCAGCGCTCACCGCCGGCGGCCACACCGTCGGCAAGACCCACGGCAACGGCGACGAGTCCAGGCTCGGTCCCCCGCCCGAAGGAGCCGACGTCGAGAACCAGGGCATGGGCTGGATGAACCCCGACATGGAGGGGCTTGCCAGCAATGCCGTGACCTCCGGCATCGAAGGCGCCTGGACGAAGGAGCCGACGAAGTTCGACATGGGCTACTTCGACATGCTGCTCGACCACGAGTGGGAGCTGAAGAAGAGCCCCGCCGGGCACTGGCAGTGGGAACCGGTCGACATCAGGGAGGAGGACAAGCCGGTCGACGCCAGCAACCCCTCGATCCGGCACAATCCGATCATGACCGACGCCGACATGGCGATGAAGCTGGATCCGAGCTACCGCAGTTACATGGAGCGGTTCCGCAACGATCCGGAATACTTCAGGGATACCTTCGCCCGGGCCTGGTTCAAGCTCACCCACCGCGACATGGGACCGAAGGACCGCTACTTCGGACCCGAGGTGCCGGCGGAGGATCTGGTCTGGCAGGACCCGGTTCCGGCCGGCCCTGCGGACTATGACGTCGAGGCGGTCAAGGCCAGAATCGCGGACAGCGGGCTCTCGATCGCCGAAATGGTATCGACGGCATGGGACAGCGCCCGCACCTACCGCGGCTCGGACATGCGCGGTGGCGCCAACGGCGCCCGCATCCGCCTCGCGCCGCAGAGGGACTGGGAAGGCAACGAGCCGGCGCGCCTGAACAAGGTCCTCGACACGCTCGAGCCGATCGCCCGGGAGACCGGCGCCAGCCTGGCGGACGTGATCGTGCTGGCCGGCAACGTTGGCATCGAGAAGGCAATCAGGGCCTCGGGCCTGGATGTCACCGTGCCCTTCGCGCCCGGCCGCGGCGACGCGACCGAGGAGATGACCGACGCGGACTCCTTCCGGGTCCTCGAGCCGATCGCGGACGGCTACCGCAACTGGTTCGATTCCTCCTACGACGTTGCGCCCGAGGAGCTGATGCTCGACCGCACGCAGCTGATGGGCCTGACGGCCCCGGAGATGACGGTGCTGGTTGGCGGCATGCGCGTGCTCGGGACCAACCACGGCGGCACCGGGCACGGTGTCTTCACCGACCGCGAGGGCGCGTTGACCAACGACTTCTTCGTGAACCTGACCGACATGGCCTACGCGTGGCACCCGGTCGGCGACAACCTCTACGAGATCCGCGACCGCCAGACGGACGCGGTGAAGTGGACCGCGACGCGCATCGATCTGGTGCTCGGCTCCAACTCCATCCTGCGCGCCTATGCGGAGGTCTACGCCCAGGACGACAACCAGGAGAAGTTCGTCAGGGACTTCGTGGCCGCCTGGACCAAGGTGATGAACGCGGACCGCTTCGACCTCGCCTGACACGGAAAAGGGGACGGAAAAGGGGACGGAGGGAATAAATCCTGACCAGTCTTACGTCCAAGCCGGAGCTTGCGGAAAAGGCGACGGAGGGATCAAGGCTTGACTGGTCGCAGGTCCTGGCCGAATCTTGAGAGTGAATCGCTTCAAGCAACCCATCGGGCTGGATGCCCGGGGAGGGAACCCGATGCCAAGGAGGGCACGCCACTATGTCGCGGGTCTGCCGTATCACCTGGTTCAGCGCGGCAACAACCGCCAGGACTGCTTCCTGGATCCGGCGGATTACCGTCGCTATCTCGAACTGTGGGAGGAGACGTCCCGGCGCTATGGCGTCGCGGTCCACGCCTATTGCCTGATGACCAACCACGTCCACTTCCTGGCGACGCCGGCCGAGGCGGACTCCCTGTCCAACACCATGAAGGTGGTCGGCAGCCGCTTTGCCCAGTACGTCAATCGCAGGTACCAGCGCACGGGCACGCTCTGGGAAGGCCGGCACCGGGCGAGCCTGGTGCAGTCCGAGCGTTACCTTCTGACCTGCTACCGCTACATCGAGTTGAATCCCGTGCGCGCCGGGATGGTGGCGTCGCCCGAGGACTACCCCTGGTCGAGCCACCGGATGAACGCATGGGGTGAGGCGGGTTGGATCCAGCCACACTCCGAGTACGTCCGCCTGGATCGGGACGCCTCAGGGCGCCTGGAAGCCTACCGGGGTCTGTTCTCGGAGAGCCTCCCCTCGGGCGAGTTGGCCGCGATCCGCCGCGCTATCTATTATTGCCAGCCCGTCGGGGATAATGCCTTTCGCGAGCGGGTCGAGCGACAGTTCGGCGTTCGCTTCGGCCAGATGAAGCCGGGCCGGCCGTGGAATGCGGGTAACGGGCAACAGGGCAAGGTTTAATCCCTCCGTCCCCTTTTCTACCCTTTTCTATTCGGCATCGTCCTTGTCCTGCTTGCCGTCCGGGGTAACGGCGCGTCCCACCGCCCCGACGGCCTTGCCGGTCGCCTTTACGGCTCCGGTGGTGACGCTGACGGCAGCGTTGCCGGCTGCGCTGGCGACCTTCACTGCAGTGCAGCCACTGGCCAGCGGCAGCATCAGTGCGAGGAGGAGCAGCAGGCGTGCGTAGGCGTACGTCGGCATGAGGATTACCCTGTCGGCTTTAGAGCAGGATACCCATGATCGGCTCCCAGGGGCCAGAGTGCGCTAGGGCAAAAAGGGGACGGAGGGAATAAGTTTTAATCCCTCCGTCCCCTTTCTCCCCGCCCGCCGGCATTCGTGCCCTGCGCGAGCGCCTCGGCCTCTCCAGAGCCGCCTTTGCGGCGGAACTCGGCGTTTCGGCTCAGACCGTCGCCAACTGGGAGAACCGGCCCGGGACACTCAGGCTCCTGAGCCGGAGCCTGAACCGGCTGCGCCGGCTTTATGGGAGTTCCGGCTGATGGGTCCTGTGCGAGGCCTGCAGTAACCGAGCGCTGCGCCAGGCGCCAGGCGCCATACCGTAGGGTAGGTTGTCCTCGGCGTTGGGTGTGGTCAGCAGCACCGGAGGCGGCCGCCAGCAGCGTTTCCAACACAAACGAGTGGCGATCTTCGTCCAGCGAATCCGCGCCGTTCGTCATCATGGACTGATGGCCCTCGTCGACAGCGGGCGAGAACGCGCCTCTTTGCGGATTCGCTCCGACGCGCCCGGGGGCACGACAAGCTCGTCCCCCGCACTGCACAGGGACTTGACTAGATGGTACCAATAATGGAACCATTGTTTGATGGCGACGATCAGGAAGATCATCGAACAGATGCGGACGGAACCGGCGAACGTTCGATTCACCGACCTGCGCAAGGTATGCGAGGAATTCCTTGGCCCGCCGAGGCAGAGGGGGACCAGTCACCTGATCTTCCGGACCCCATGGGTGGGGGATCCTCGCATCAACATTCAGCGGGCGGGCGACAAGGCAAAGCCGTACCAGGTCAGACAGGTACTCAAGGCGCTTGAAAAGCTGGACGAGCAGACATGAAAACCGATCACTACACCTATCGCGTAACCTGGTCACCCGAGGATGGGGAACACGTCGGTCTGTGTGCCGAGTTCCCCTCGTTGAGTTGGCTTGCAGATACACCCGAGGCCGCCCTTGCCGGCATCCGGACCCTGGTTGCAGAGGTCGTAGCGGACATGTCAAAAGCCGGCGAGACCCCTCCGGCTGCGCTCGCCGAGAGGGAATTCAGCGGTGAATTCCGTGTGCGTATTCCGCCGGAGTTGCATCGCAAGCTCGTGTTGCAGGCGGCTGAACAGAACATCAGCCTAAACCGGCTGGCGAGTGCCAAACTCGCCGGCTGACCATCTCTGAAAGCTGCCCGCACGGACGGGGTCAGGTCTCACAATCCAACTCCCGTTGGTGTGCCGTGTTGAAATGTGGGACCTGACCGCATTACGCATCAAATGATGTGTTCTTTGATGCATCAGCAACGGATGAGGTGTTTCCATGCGCACGACGCTGAATATCGATGACCAGTTGCTGGCCGAGGCTCAGCGCATTACCGGCGTGAACGAAAAGGCTGCCTTGGTGCGGGAGGGGCTGCGCGCCTTGATCGAGCGCGAGAGCGCCCGGCGGCTGGCGCGGCTGGGGGCCAGTGAACCGCAGCTGGAGCCCGTGCCTCGCCGGCAATCCGGCCCCGCATGATCCTGGTCGATACCTCGGTGTGGGTCGATCACCTGCGCGCTGGCGATGCCGCGCTGGGGGGAGTTACTGAACCGCAGTCGGGTGCTGATGCACCCTTTTGTGGTCGGTGAACTGGCCTGCGGCAACCTGCGCAGCCGCAGTCAGGTGTTGCGGCTGCTCAAGGATCTGCCGAAAGCGCCGGTCGCCAGCGATGAAGAGGTGCTGTTTTTTATCGAACGCAACGCGCTGATTGGCCGGGGCATCGGGTATGTGGACGCGCATTTTTTGGCCTCAGTTACCCTGGGTGGCTCGACGTGGTTGTGGACACGGGACCAGCGGCTACGGGCGGTCGCCGACGCCCTGAACCTTGCGTACGGCGAAGCTTGATTGAAGGTGGGCGAGGACTTCTTCGCTCGCAGAACGGGAATACAGCGGTGAATTCCGTGTGGGTATTCCTCCGGAGCTGCATCGCAAGCTTGTCTTGCAGGCGGCAGAACAGAACATCAGCCTGCACCGGCTGGCCCGTACCAGGCTCGCTGGCTGATTATCTCTGGAGGCTGTCCGGCGGCATCGAAACCTCGGACAGGGGTCTTTGCGCGCGCGGCAGCGACTCTGATTTCTCATCGGTTCCGGGATACCACCGTCTACCGACACCATAGGAGGACGAGCAGTGGCCAACCAGCGACGCGACGTGTTCCGCTTCCGGATCGAACTTCTCGAGATTCAGCCCCCGATCTGGCGGGAGATCCTGGTCCCGGCCAGCTATTCGTTCCGGGATCTGCACGTTGCGATCCAGGACGCCATGGGCTGGGAGGATTATCACCTGCACGAGTTCCAGGTCGCCGAACCGGAGAGCGGGGAGCTGCTGCGCATCGGCATACCGGACGACGAAGGATTCGGTACGGGCGCGGTGACGCTGCCCGGCTGGGGCGTCGGCGTTATCGAATTGATCGAGGAGGCGGGCCAGGCCTTCGACTACGAATACGACTTTGGTGATGGCTGGAAGCACCGCATCACGCTCGTCGGCGTCGAGCCGCGTATCAAGGGACAGCGCTATCCACAGTGCCTGGCGGGTGCCCGTGCCTGCCCACCGGAAGACTGCGGAGGGGTCTGGGGGTACGAGAACCTGGTCGAGGCCCTCCTGGATCCGAAGCACCCGGATCACGAGGACCTCCGTGACTGGGTTCCAGAGGGTTGGGGGCCGGAGATCTTCGGGGCTTCCGATGTGCGTTTCGACAATCCCAGGCGACGGTGGAAGCTCGCCTTCGGCGAGGAATGATTTCGTCATCGAGGTTTGCCGCGGCAACGTGTTGTTGACCGGGCGCACAGCCTGTGTGCAGACATGCGGACCATGGGCAATCGGCGTACCAAACCCATATTGACCCATATAACACTGTCTCCGGCACTCTGAAGCGACGAGCACGCCGCGTGCATGGACGCCCGGATGGCGGCGTCAGTTACCGTTCGACACCAGGGATTGATGTCGATGAAGACGACAGCGTACTTCGACGCGACCCGCTCCAGACCGGATCGGACTGGAATCAAGGACGATTGGATTCTGCGGGTCCTGCGTTATCCGGAGAAAGAGCAAAGGCAGATGGATGGCCGAATCCGGCGGTGGGCGCGGATCGCGGCCTAAGCTCAGCCTCCCACGGCGACCCTGTTTCGGGGTCAGGGGCCAGGATGCCGGGAGCATACGAGTACCGGCCATCCTGGGCAAAGGCGCTGGGGCCAGGAAACCGCTGAAGCTCACGGCCCTCGCGACCGCCAATAGCCCGGGCGTCGGGAGTGGTGCGCGAATGCCAGAATCGTGATGGTGGACCCGCGCGGAATGAAGACGATGGAGTAAGGAAAACGGCGCAGTACCAGCCGGTGCACTCCCTGTCGTCCGATGGGCCCGGGCATAGAGGAACCGGCGAGAGTCCCGGCTTCCAGTTGATCCAGAGCCGCGTCGAACGTGGCCCGAAGCTGCTTCCCGAGTCCGGGTTGTTCGCACTCGTACCAGCGGATGGCTGCCTCCGCCTCTTCGGCCGCGGCAGAGAGGATCTGGAGTTCCGGCATCCTTGCCTCCTCGGTCGTGTCAGCCGAGCCTTCGGTTGAATTCCTCGCGGGATAACAGCTCGGCGTTGCCGCTGCGCAGGTCGGAGAGGCGTTTCTCGAGTTCGCTATCCCACGCCGCAGCGGCGTCGGCATCGGCGGGACCGTCCAGTGTCGCCACCAGTTCCTGGGCGAGGCGTGCACGGGCCGACTCCGGCAGCGCCTTTGCCTCTTTCAGGATTCGCTCAACGTCCACGACCGCCATAGGATTCACCTTGCACCAACGCAATGCGTGGTCCAAGTCTAGCCTCGGGAGGCGTAGAGCAACACCCCCTGTCCGTAGACGCGTGGGCCATGAGCAAGCGGGACAAGCGCGCTCCGGCGCGTGAAATGGCAGCGGTTCCACGTGGATGGATCCTTCCCGGGGAAGGGCCGGCGTGAGGCGTTCCGGGCCTGTGCTAAGCTGCTGTTATGCCAAACCGTTCAGGAGATTTCGATGCGCCTGACAGCACAGCAGCGCCGAGTCATCAGGCAAGCCGCCCTCGACTGCTTCGGGCCGGAGGCGCGCGTTACCCTGTTCGGGTCGCGTGCTGACGACACGGCACGTGGCGGCGATATCGACCTGCTGATCGAAACGCAGATCACTGACCCGGAAGAGATCGTCAACGCGGAAACCCGCTTTCAGGTGCAGGTTCAGCAGGCGATCGGCGAACAGAAGATCGACCTGCTCGTGGACTATCCGGGGCGTGGCGAACACCCGCCGATTTTTGCCATCGCCGAAAGAACTGGGGTCCGGCTGTGACCGACGCAGCAGCACAGCAGTTGGCAGATGCCTGGCGACAGTGTCAGCGGCACGCTCATAACCTGAGGCACGCCATGGCCTCCCTGGAGGACAAGCTTCCACTGTCGGGCAGCCAGCTCGCCACTCTGGACGACGAAGCCGTTCAGGACCTCGATCAGTTCGTGCTGCGCTTCGGCAGGCTACAGGATGCCATCGCGCCCGACTGCTACCGGCCGTTCAGAAGGTCTCACGCCGCGAGCCCGGGTGTTGCACCCTGAAAACTGCCAAGGCTAGCCTGTTGCCAAAACCGTTGGACGTGAAGGATGCCAGCGTCTCTGAAAAATATTGAAGAGCAAGCGCTTACCTTGCGCGCCGAAGAGCGGGCCCGGCTGGCGGAGTCGATGCTCGTTTCCCTGCACTCGCCCCTGGCGGAAATCGACGCGGCCTGGGCCCAGGAGATCGAAGAGCGTATTGCGGCATTCGACCGTGGCGAAATCCCTGCCTATGCTGCCGAGGACGTTTTTGCCGAAGCCCGCCGCATGTCGCGGTGAACCGCGCAAGGTTCATTGCCCCGGCACGTCGGGAACTGCTCTCGGCGGTCGCCTACTACAGCGACAAGCAACCGGGCCTTGGGCCGCGGTTTGTCGCTGCCGTCGAGGAAGCCACGGCCCGCGCGGTTGCATTCCCGCACACGTCCCCAGCACCGATTCGAGCGGCGCCGCATGCTGCCAGGCGATACCTGAACCCGCTCCCGGAACCTCCGTTGACGTGGTCGTCCGCCGTCTGTAGAGGTGTGCGTCATGAGCAGGCGTGAGAAAAACGATCGTCCGATGGGCGAGGTCTGTCCTTGCGGTTCCGGCGCGGCGCGTCGCGA
>JAABTX010000075.1 GCA_011389655.1 Thioalkalivibrio sp. | reverse complement strand
TCCGCCGCGACCAGGGACGAGATCAAAAACGCCAGGGAGCCCAGTACGAACAGGACGGCGATCAGTTCACCCAGCAGGCGCGTGCACACGGCCGTACAGGTCATCGCAGGATAGTCATGCGCGACAAGGGCCCGCAGCATGTCGGCGCGACGCCATAGCAGCCAGAACCATAAGGCAATCGCGATCGCAAAGAGGATCTGCAGCAGGATGACAGCGGCGAGAGGCCAGGGAAGGGGCGGGGTCTGCCATTCGACGACCCAGTAGATCGCTGATACCAAGGCCCCTGCCACGAGGACCATCACCGCAATGACCCGGAGTCCGGCACTGGCGAGACGCTGGATCGGGACTACCTGATCAGAGGTCATGACCTTGATCCGATCCAGACCGGTTCGCGCCTGACGACCGGAGACGACAACCGACGGGAACGACCGCGAATCGCAATCGACCCGAATTGCGATCGCAGGCCGCCCCCAGGGGTCCACAACAGTGGTGGATGATGCGGCGCACCCGCTGCAGCTTCTGCACTGCTGGGGGCGAGCACGAACAGGCGCAATGTTTCATGGTGCTCCGGACGAGAGGCGACCGGGCGATCGCCGTACCAGGAAAGATAGCAGGTGCATCGAATACCCGGGAGGCCGGCATCGTTCGCGCTGGTCGGACTGCGGATGGGGTTCTTCGGGACGCAGGATCTGTTCGCCGCGGTGGCGGTGAGCGCTGCCGCGGCGAGGTTGTCTGCCCACGGGCGCATCCCCGAAGCGTACGCCGATCAAGATTCCTGAGACACTGCCGCCATCCGGTTGACGGCGTTGATCAGCAGTAGTGAGGGACACGCGACCGTGGGTGTTGAGAAATTCCTGGGAACCGAGATCCGCCTGCCGACGGCGCCGGCCATTGCTGCGCGCATTCTCGACGCGGTCCGGGACGACGGCGACTCCTATCGCGCTCTGGCCGCCGTGATCGCGACCGACCCGGCGCTGGCTGCAAGACTGTTGTCGGTGGCCAATTCCTCGCTCTATGCCGTGCCGAGCCAGATCACACGAATCGAACAGGCCATTGCTCTGCTGGGCCTGAATCTGGTGAAGAACATCGCCCTTTCCTTCGCCGTGGTACGGGGTCTGGAGACCAATGGCCAGTTCGGCTTCGACTTCACTCGATTCCTGAAACGGGCCGTCACCGGGGCGGTGGCCGCCGAGATGATCGCCAACCAGATCGGGCATTCCAATGAGGACCTGTTCGCCTGCGCGCTGCTTCAGGATGTGGGCATGCTGGTCTTCGCCCTGGTCGCGCCCGAGGACTATGCGAGGGTCCTGGAAGAGGAGGCTTCGTCGCCGGAACCGCTGTGTGTCCTCGAAGCGCGCCGTTTCGGCTGCGACCACCAGGAACTCGGGGCGGAGATCCTGCGTCGCTGGGGACTGCCCGAGAGCCTGGCCGAGCCCATCCGCCACCACCACAGACTCGCTCCCGGACCCGATTCCCGCCAGGTCGCGATCAACCTGCTGTATCTCGCCGATCGTGTCGCCTCGCTCTACCACGGTTTCCACAGCGCCGAGCGCGCGATGCAGATCAAGGACTTTCTGGCTGAGCATTACGGGCAAACCCAGCAGTCTTCCGATGAGCTGATCGACGCAGTGGCAAGCCGCGCCCAGGAAATGCTTGCGGTGTATGAGATCGAAACCGGCACCATCAAACCCTACTCCCAGTTGCTCCAGGAGGCGAACGACGAGCTCGGACGCCTCAACCTCTCCTACGAGCAACTGGTGATGGAACTGAAGCAGGCACAGGCACGCACGGAGCAGCTCGCCGCCGAGCTCGGTGAGGCCAACTCCAGGCTGCGCGAACTCGTGTCGCGGGATGGCCTGACCGGGCTCTACAACCACCGCCACTTCCAGGAAATGCTGCGCAAGGAAATCGGAGAGGCCTCGCGCTACGCGCGTCCGTTGACCCTGATCCTGTTCGATGTCGATTTCTTCAAGAAGGTCAACGACGGACATGGCCATCCCGCCGGTGACACGGTGCTCAAGCGCATCGCGCGTTATGTCGCGGAGACGGTGCGTTCCAGCGACCTGGTAGCACGCTACGGTGGCGAGGAGTTCGCGATCATCCTCCCCGAGACCGATGCGCGCGACGCGGTGGTACTTGCGGAGCGGATCCGGCGCGGAATCGAGACGCTGGAAGTCGATGTGGGCAACCACTCGCCCCCGTTGCGGGTGACGGTGAGCCTGGGGCTCAGCGGCCTGAAACCCGGTGCTTCCGAACACGCCCAGGACGAAATGCTCGAGGCGGCCGACAAGGCCCTCTACGCGGCAAAGGGTGGCGGGCGCAACAGACTCGTGGTCGCCCGCTGACAATCGAGACGCCGGACCCGCATCATCGGTGCGTCGTGCACGCGGATCTGGTCTGCCGGCCGTTGTGGGCGAGGGAATGACTGAGGCTTTCAATGCGCCACCACACCGTTCTCGGGTCGGCAAGCATCCTTACGGCTCGTCTGCCGGGCTCAGCGGCCGTTGGCCGGTTCGAACACCAGAAATACCCGCGGTCCGCCACGACCTCCAGTTTTGGGGGCAACTCCTTGCAAAGCGGCTTCCCTGCTGCCAAGCGGAAAGATAGACTCGACTCAAGGTAGGAACCTGCGGCGCACTCTGCGCATCGACTGCGACGGGCATCATGCCAGTCCCCTTGTCAAGCGAGTGAAAAGCCGCCAACCAGGAATCATGACGCCCCCTACTCTCCGTCAGCCGTTCTTTGCCGGGCTCATCGTCGCGGTAAGCCTCGCCTTCGGCGCCGTGCTGTTGAACTTCTGGCAGCCGATCTTCTGGGCGGTCGTCATCGGCCTGCTGTTCCGTCCGGTGGAGGTCCGGCTATCTGAACGGTTCGGCGGGCGCCGCTCGCTCGCCGCCGTGCTGACCGTGACAGTCATCTTCTTCACGGTGATCGTGCCGACTCTGCTGCTGGTTTCGGCCGTTGCCGCCGAAGCGACGGCGTTCTATCAGCGCGTGCAGTCGGGCGAGACCGATGTCGGCGCCGCAATCCGTTGGGTTCAGGGACTACTGCCGCAAGCCTCCGAGTGGCTGGCGCGCTTCGGGCTCGATCTCTCCGAGCTCCAGCAGCGGCTTTCCTCGGCTGCGGTGGACGGCGGACAATTCATCGCCTCGATGTCGCTGGACGTCGGGCAGAATGTGGCCGGTTTCATCCTCAACTTCTTCCTGATGCTCTACCTGCTGTTCTTCGTCCTCCGCGACGGCGACACCGTCATGCAGGCCATTTACCACGCCATGCCGCTGCCGGACGATCAGGAGGAGCGGCTGTTCAACAAGTTCTCGGAGGTCACGCGTGCCACCGTGAAGGGCACCCTGGTGGTGGGCCTCGTGCAGGGATTCCTGGGCGGGCTCATCTTCGCCATCCTAGGCATCGAAGGTGCTGTCTTGTGGGGCGTGGTGATGGGGGCGGCCTCCCTGATCCCCGCCGTCGGGGCCGGGTTGGTCTGGGCGCCCGCCGCCATCATCCTGGTCATCGTCGGCGACTGGATTCAGGGCCTGGTGCTGCTCGCCTACGGCGTGGCAATCATCAGCATGGCTGATAACCTGCTGCGCCCGATTCTCGTCGGCCGCGATACCAAGATGCCCGATTTTCTGGTGCTCTTGTCGACCCTTGGCGGGATCAGTCTTGTTGGCATCACGGGCTTCGTCCTCGGGCCGGTGATCGCAGCGCTGTTTATCGCAGTCTGGCATATGTACACGGAGGATCGGGAGCACGGACCGGACTCGACGTTCACGCATGGGAGCGATGAACCGGCGGCAGGCCCTGAACCGGGGCGCGCCGATGACAGCGGTGACCAGGGGGACTAGTGGGCCATGCGAGCCCTGGCCTTCCCGGCTGGGCCTTCAGTCGCGCGGGTGGTCTTCGGGTTGGCAAAGCGACTGGCCGCCGTTCGCAAGCGTACCGAAGGTCTCCAGCTTCTCGAAGAAGGTGCGATGGTCGATATAGTGGCTGCCGTCGCACGAGAAGGTCATACCGATCCTCCCGTTGATGCGGTTGAGCGACCCGATGCGCAGATAGACTTGCTCGTCCGAGGTGCGCAGCCGCCGGAACTCTTCAAGTACCTTGATCAACTCCTCCTCATCAACCACGGGACGCAGGTGGTCGATGGGCTGGTCACGGAACTGCTCGAGGAAACCGGGGGCCAGCACCTCCTCGCGCACATAGACCCGGTTCCGGTAGACGTCGTCGCAAAACCAGCAGGTGAGCTGGCTCGAAGAATAGTGGATGCGGATATTGAAGACGCCCTTGGTCACAAGCAGGGCACACACGATATCGTGAACCAGATCGAGTTGCGGGCGGATGACGCTGCGCTCTTCCGCCCTATCCGGCTACCTCGGCGTGAGGCGCATGACGGGGGTGATGTCAGTGCGGGCGAAGTCCTCACCCTTGAACAGCAGTGACTGCCCGTCTACGCGCGCCAGCGCATCGGCGAAAACGGCGCCATAGTTCAGCCCAGCGGGGTGTTGACCCTTGCCGAACTGGCTGAAGGCCCGCCGCGCCTCCCTGGCCTGCCGGACATCGACGGGCACGCACTCGATCGCCGCGCGATCTAGGAACCGGTCGAGCAGATGCAGCCCCGCCGTCCCGTAGCGCACTTCGATCACGATCGACGTCTCGACCCAGTTGGCCACCGAGAGCAGACGCGACTCCGCGGCCTCGATGGCTTCGTTGAAGGCGTGTCGTTCGGGCTCGTCCTGAAGAATGGCGACCAGCGCCGAGGTATCGATGACCATCAGCGCGGAAGGCCGTGCTCCTCGTAGCCGAGGATTTCCTCGGCAGTGCGGTGATCGCGAACCGGCAGCGCCGCGCAGGCCTGGGCGATCTCGTCCAACTCATCCGCAAGCCGCGTTCCCCCACGTTCATGCCTCACGCGGTCCATGCGCTCACGCATCGCGCGGATCACCGCCTCGGTCTTGGTCTCGCCCGTGCCCCGTGCCAACTCCTCCGCCGCCCGATCCGCTTCGGGATTTCGGATATTCAGCGCCATGCCTTCCCCACGCTTGCATAGACGGTCGGACCCGGCCGGTTAACCAGTGGCGTCTGCCTCCCTCTTGTCATGCGTGAGGGCGGATCCTCACCTGGACCCGGGAACATTGCCCTGACGCCGTTGCCGAACGGCTACCGTGACACAGCCCCTCAACCATATCGACGCAGGGATCCAACCTCCCCGAGCAGTGCTGGCGGAACCCGGGATTTCGGTCATCGTCCCGGCCTGGAACGAGGCTGACGAGCTGCCGTGGACCCTGCCGGCGCTGCAGCGTGCGCTGAGCGAACTGGGACGGGGCGCCGAGATTATCGTGGTCGACAATGCCTCGACCGACGGCACGGCCGAGATCGCCCGCGCACACGGGGCGCACGTGGTGTCGGAGCCCGAACGGCGTATCGCGCGTGCGCGCAACGCCGGGGCCAAGGCGGCGCGCGGGCGGTTGCTGATCTTCGTCGATGCCGACACTCGCCCTGGCGCGGAGCTACTGCGTGCCAGTCTTTCGTTGCTCGACTCGGGCACGGTCTGCGGGGGCGGCGCGCAGGTCGCGTTCGAGTCATCCCACCGGATCCTGTACCGTCGGGGCACTGCGCTGTGGAACACGGTCGCGCTCCGACTGAACCTCGCCGCGGGATGCTACGTGTTCGCAACCCGCGAAGCCTTCGAGGCGACCGGTGGTTTCAGCGAAAAGGTGTACGCGGGCGAAGAGATCCTGTTCTCCCTGCGGATGCACCGCTGGGGCCGGCGACACGACCAGCGCTTTTGCGTGCTGCGCGAACCCCGGGTGCAGACCTCCGCACGCAAGGCGGAGTGGTTCTCGCTTGGGCAGCACCTCGCACTGCTGGCGTTGCTCTCACTGTTCCCCTTCGCGCTGCGCTCCCGGCGACTGTGCGGCTTCTGGTACCGGCGCCCCGGAGCGGAAGCAAATGGCGTGCGAGACCGGTTACGCGATTAGCCGCAGCAGGTTGCGTCGCAGGCACGACCCCGCCGGTGCTGCCGATGAGCCGGAATCCGGCTTTTTGGTGCGCGAACCAGCGGCTACCGTTCGGGGCATGCCGTTTTCGTGTGCGCACGCGCGCGGGGACTTACGCAAATTCCTCACAGATTCTGCGCCGGTCTTTCCAAGTGTTTGATTAAATGGCGTCCCCACGGGGATTCGAACCCCGGTCGCCGCCGTGAAAGGGCGGTGTCCTAGGCCTCTAGACGATGGGGACGCAGAGGCAGCGTCGATACTGCAGTGCTACTCCGGGGGACCTTTCGGCTCGGCCCCGTCACCGGGACTGTGCAGAAGGGTCGTCACTACTCCGTTAAAGACGAGCAGGAATCCGATGGGCACCATCGCGATCATGGGCTTGGCCCAGTTATCGCTGCCGGCGAACATCATACCGAAACCACCGAGGAGGCCGATGATCCCGAGCACGAGTCCCACATACAGGGAAAGCATCCCGAACCTGTGCATAGCCGTCTCGCACGTCACCTTTTGGTGGAGCCAGGCGGGATCGAACCGCCGACCTCCTGCATGCCATGCAGGCGCTCTCCCAGCTGAGCTATGGCCCCGAAAGGCGAGCGCGCAATTTACCCATGGGCCCCAGACCTGTCAAGCCGCCTCTGCAGAAATTCTGGCCTGTGCGCGTTCGATCCGGGCGATGGTGCGCTCCCGGCCCACCAGCTCCAGGGTTTCGTCGATCGCGGGCGAAGCGGTGCCGCCGGTCAAGGCCACGCGCAAGGGCAGGGCCACTTTGCCCAGCTTCAGGTCAAGGACCTCGGCCGTGCGCATCACAACCTGATGCAGGGCCTCCTTCTCCCACCGGCCGAGCGCCCGGAAGCCGTCGTGGAGTGCCTGCAGCACCGGCAGGGCATCCTGGTTCAGGTTCTTCCGGAAGGCCTTTTCGTCGTATTCCGAGAACTCGCGGTAGAAGAAGGCGCTGGATTCCGCCATTTCGCGCAGGGTCCTGCAACGATCGCGCTGCGCCAGCACCACTGACCGGGGTTCGGGGCCATCCGCGGGGTCGATGCCGATCCGGCCGAGGTGCCAGCGCAGTTCACGGGCCACGTGATCCGGCTCCTGCACCTTGATGTAGTGCTGGTTCAGCCAGAGGAGCTTCTCGGGATTCACCGCGGACGCCGACTGGTTGACCTCGGCGATGTCGAACATGCGGACCAGCTCGTCCAGGGTGAAGATTTCCTGATCGCCATGCGACCAGCCCAGGCGCACCAGGTAGTTCAGCAGCGCCTCCGGCAGATACCCCTCCTCCCGGTAGACCATCACCGACACGGCGCCGTGGCGTTTCGACAGCTTGGTCCCGTCGGGACCAAGGATCATCGGAAGATGGCCGTAGCGCGGCGGCTCGACACCGAGTGCCTTGAGGATGTTGATCTGCCTTGGCGTGTTGTTCAGGTGATCGTCGCCGCGGATGACGTGGCTTATCCCCATATCCATGTCGTCGACCACCACCGTGAGGTTGTACGTGGGCGTGCCGTCGGAACGCGCGATGATCAGGTCGTCGAGCTCGCTGTTCTGAAACGCGACCTTGCCACGGACCATGTCATCGACCACGGTCACGCCCTCCTCCGGGGTCCGGAAGCGGACCACCGGCCGCACACCCTCGCGGGGTTCGGTGCGGTGGCGGCAGCGGCCGTCGTAGCGTGGCTTCTCCTTGCGCTCCATCTGCTCCGTGCGCATCGCCTCCAGCTCCTCGCGGGTGCAGTAGCAATGGTAGGCGTGACCCGACGCCAGCAGCTGCTGGATCACCTGGCGGTAACGGTTGAGGTGCTCGGTCTGATAGAAAGGGCCCCGGTCGTAGCTCAGCCCCAGCCACGCCATTCCCTCCAGGATGGCGTTGACGGCCTCGGTGGTGCTCCGCTCGCGATCGGTATCCTCGATGCGCAGGATGAATTCCCCGCCGTGGTGCCGCGCGTAGAGCCAGGAAAAGAGGGCGGTGCGCGCGCCGCCGATGTGCAGGTAGCCGGTGGGGCTCGGGGCGAATCGGGTGCAAATGCTCATGGCGCAGCTCGCGTTAACCGGAGGGGTGTGAACGGGATAGCGTAGCAAAGTCCACCTGCGGCAACAGCCACACCCGAAGCCGATACGAGCGGCGCAATGTGGGCCACGCGAAGCGGCCCCAACCTTACATGGCCGAAGCAGCCACCCCGAGCCATGAAGATGCCCCTCCCCCGCTTGCGGGGCAAATCCGTCGGGAGCGGATTTCGAACCGTCGCAGGCAGGCCCGAAGGGTGGAGGGCGGGATGCGCGGAGTCACGGCTGAGGTGGGGATGTGGCGCCGACCCCGGCCCTTAACCCCGGCCCCTCTCTCGCAAGCGGGAGAGGGGGAGTTCAGTCTTCCGCCCGGGGATTCCGGGTTGCGAACGGGACGCTGGTAGCGTAATGTCCCTGCTGCGTTCATGGGAATGAACGCGATCGAATCGGCCGGCCATGTGCCGGCAGACCATGACCCTCCAGGTGTCCCGCCCCAATGCTGATGGGCGCGGGATGAAACGGGAAGCAGGTGAGAGGCCTGCGCTGCCCCCGCAACGGTAAGAGGAGGTCCCGGGCCATCAGGCCCGTGGCTGAACGGGATGAAAGCCACTGCGCCCCTGGCGCGGGAAGGCATCCCGGCACATCGAGGCCCGGCCCGATGTTCCCCGAGCCCGGAGACCGGCCTGAAGGGTTGCAACCGGACCGCGGTGGGCCGTCTGGCGGAACCGGGCACGCGCATTGCGCCGTGTCCCCGGGCCGTGATGCCCGCCCCGCCGCGACTATGGCTTGCGGAGGGCAACCATGAAGCATTCCAGTTCCGTTCGGGTCCTTCTGACCCGGAGCATCTTCCTGTCATCGTGCCTTGCGGCGACGGCGATCCAGGCCGCAGAGCGCCTCGATCCCATCGTGGTCACGGCCACGCGGGCGCCACAGACCATCGATCAGACCCTTTCGTCGGTCACGATCATCGAACGTGAGGAAATCGAGGGCCTGCAACCGCAGCAATTCACGGATCTGCTGCGCGGCCGCGCCGGGGTCGGGGTGGCCGACACCGGGCCCTTTGGCAAGCCCTCCAGCGTGTTCACGCGCGGCACGAACTCCAACCACACGCTGCTGCTCGTCGATGGCGTGCGGATGGGCTCCGCCACCACGGGCTCGCCCGCCTGGCAATACCTGCCGCCGTCCGAGATCGAGCGGATCGAGATCGTGCGCGGACCACGCACAAGCATCTACGGCTCGGATGCGATCGGCGGCGTGATCCAGATCTTCACCCGCGAGGGGCGCGAGGGACCGCCGCGCGTGAACGCCTTTGTCGGCGGCGGCAGCTTCAATACCCGCGAGCTCGGAGCGGGTGTCGCCGGCGGCACAGCGAAAACCCGCTACAGCCTGTCGGCAAGCCATTTCGACACCGACGGCATCGACGTGCTGACCGGGGTCGGAGACGACGACCCCGATGGCTACGACAATGCCTCTGTCTCGGGCAAGGTTCGGCACGGGTTCGACAACGGGATGGAGGTGTTTGGCAGCCTCCTGTACTCCGAGGGCAGAACGGAGTTCGATGCCGACGAGTTCATCTTCGACCCCGAGACCTTTGAACTCGTCGACGTGAGGCCCTTCGCGCCCGCCTACAGCGACTACCGGCAATCAGCCGTCCGCGTCGGTGTGCGCGGAGCGCTCACTGACACCTGGGATACCCAGCTGGCACTGTCCCAGTCGCGAGACGAACTGTTCACCCTGGAGGGAGGAAGCGTCGCCGACCGGGAATCGAGGTTCGACACGCGCCGGGACATGGCAGACTGGCAGAACACGGTCAGTCTGCCCGGAGGCTGGTTGCTCCTCGGCGGCATCGACGCCTACGAAGACCGGGTGAGCAGCACCGAGGCCTTTGCCGAGGATTCCCGCTACAACGTCGGAATCTACTCGGTCGTCGACGGTCAGCTCGGCCGCCACGACCTGACGGCGAGCCTGCGCCGCGACGACAACGAACAGTTCGGCGGGAAGACCACCGGGCAGCTGGGCTGGGGCCTCCCCGTTTCCGGCACGACGCGCGTTCGGGCCTCCGTGGGGACCGCCTTCAATGCACCCACCTTCAACGAACTCTACTTTCCCGGCTCCGCGTTCTTCGAGGGCAACCCCGAACTCGACCCGGAGGAATCCCGCACGCTGGAACTGGGTGCACGATACGCCTCCGGCCCCGTCTTCATCGATGCCGCCGTGTTTCATACCCGGATCGATGACCTGATCACCAATGTCACCGACGACCAGGGAAGATTTTCGCCCCGGAATGTCGACGAGGCGCGCATCCAGGGGCTGGAACTCGAGGGTGGCTATCAAGCCGGCGACTGGATCGCACGCGCCGCCGTCACGCTTCTGGATGCGGAGGACCGCGAGACAGGAAACGAACTGCGCCGGCGTCCACCCGCCAGCGCGCGTCTTGACATCGACCGCCGGATCGGCAATCTCTCCGTGGGCGGGAGCCTGTTGGCCCAGGCGCGCAGCTTCGAGGATTCCGACAACACAGAACGCCTCTCCGGATTCGCCACCTTCGATCTTCGGGCATCCTACGCGATCGACCGGGAATGGACGGTGAGCGCATCGGCGCAGAATCTGTTCGATCGCGACTATGTCGTGGCGCGCCAGTTCGGCACCGACTACAACCAGCCTGGCAGGGGTCTGTTCGTCACCCTGGATTATCAGCAGCGTTAGCGTGAAAGTCACGCCTTTCCCCCTCTCCCGCTTGCGGGACAGGGCCGCCAAAGGCCGGGGACAGATTTGCCAATCTGTCCCCGGGGGCGCTCCCCCGCAAGCGGGGGAGGGAGATTGTTGTTGTGAAGGATGGCGCAAGGGCCAAGCAGTTAGCGCTGCAGGAGGCCAACTCGCCTGGCCGATGCTTTTTTTCAAGAACGTCTGGAGATTCACGATGGGCAAGCGCCTTACCCGCATCACCACGCGCACCGGTGACGACGGTACGACCGGGCTCGCCACGGGCCCGCGCGTGCCGAAGGATTCCGTGCGGATCGAGGTCATGGGCGATGTCGATGAACTGAACAGCGTACTGGGCATGGTGCTCTCGAGCGCAATCCCGCGGGCGCAGGCTGGCTGGCTGCTGGAGATCCAGCACGACCTGTTCGACCTCGGCGGCGAACTGGCCATGCCCGGCGAGTCGCTGCTTCCCGACGATCGGGTGGCCTGGCTGGAGGACCGGCTGGAGGAGGTGAACGCGAATCTGCCCCCGCTGCGCGAGTTCATCCTGCCGGGCGGGGGTCCCGCGGCCACCAGCTGCCACCTCGCACGCGCCGTCAGCCGTCGTGCGGAGCGTCACCTCGTGCGCCTTGCCCGCGACGAGACCGTGACCACTGCTGCCCGCCAGTATCTGAACCGGCTCTCGGACCTGCTGTTCGTGCTGGCCCGGTTCCTCGCGCGCGAGGCCGGCGATGGCGAGGTCTTCTGGCGGAGCCGCCGCGTGCGCGGGACCGACGCGGCGAAGGAAGACGATTGATGCCGAAACCGACGGCGGGACCCCGGCCCCCTCGCCTGTCGTGGCTTGCGGTGCTGGTCCTGTGGCTCGTCCTGCCGGCCACGGGGCTGACGGCGGCCGCAGGCGCTGTCAGCGTCTCCGACGACCGGAACCGGACTGTTACGCTCTCCGAACCGGCCCAGCGCATCGTCAGCCTGGCTCCGCATCTGACCGAACTGCTCTTCGCGATCGGCGCCGGCGACCGCATCGTGGCCACCGTCGCGCATGCGGACCACCCCGAGGCCGCGCGTTCGATTCCCCGCCTGGGCACCGCGGCCCAGCTCGATCTCGAGCGGCTGCTGGCGGCATCGCCGGACCTGGTGATCGCCTGGGGGAGCGGCAGCCCCGGAGCGGCGCTGGAGCGCGTGGAGACGCTGGGGATCCCGGTCTATTACAGCGAGCCCGGTGACTTCGAGGGGATCGCCGCAAATCTGCGGCGGCTGGGCCGGCTCGCCGGGCAGCCGGAGCGCGGCGCCCGCGAGGCCAGTGCCTTCCTCGATGCCATCGCGACGCTGCGCGACCGATTCGCCGATCGTCCCGAGGTCCGCGTCTTCTATCAGGTCTGGGATCAGCCCCTGATGACGGTGAACGACCGGCATCTGATCGGTCAGGCGATCCGACTCTGCGGCGGGCGGAACATCTTCGGGCACCTGGACAATCGGGTACCGCGTCCGGGGCTCGAGGCGGTGATTGCGGCCGATCCCGAGGCGATCGTCAGCGGCGGTCCTGGCGAAGAACGGGCGGACTGGCTGGACGGCTGGCGGGACTGGACCCAGCTCACCGCGGTGCGCCGGGGCAACCTCTTCTTCATTCCGCCGTCGCTGCTCCAGCGACACACCCCGCGCCTCGCGGAGGGTACCCGCATGCTGTGCGAGGCACTCGAACTCGCAAGGAAGAGGCGTCCGGAGCCGTCCCGGTGAGCGTGGCTGGACGGGCCGCCGTGTCCGGCCGCGGAGGCTGGGCCCTTGGGTTACTGGCCATCGCAGCCGGTGCCTCGATGCTGGGCTCGGTGATGCTCGGCAGTGTCACCCTCCCCCCGCGCGACGTTGCCGTCGCGATCTTCGGCGAAGGCAGCGAGCTTGCACGTCTGCTGGTGCTGGAACTGCGCCTGCCGCGCACCCTCGCGGCCTTCGCCACGGGGGGCCTGCTGGCGGTTGCGGGAGCTCTGATGCAGGTGCTGCTGCGCAATCCGCTGGCCGACCCCTATGTGCTGGGCATCTCGGGCGGAGCCGCCGTGGGCGCATTGCTGGCGATGATCTCGGGGCTCGGACTGGCGTGGGTATCGGGCTCGGCCTTTGCGGGTGCCCTGCTGTCCACGCTGATCGTGTTCGGGCTGGCCCATGGCACCGGGAGCTGGACGCCGACACGCCTGCTGCTGACCGGCGTGGTGGTGGCCGCCGGCTGGGGCGCGGTGATCACCTTCCTGCTCGCCGTGCGTCCGAGCCCGGAACTGCCCGGCATGCTGTACTGGCTGATGGGCGATCTGGCCCACGCCCGCGGCTACGCGCTGCCCTGGCTGGCACTGGCCGCGATCGTCGGGCTCGCACTGCCGCTGGGGCGCGGCCTTAACGTGCTGGCACGAGGACCGCTGCAGGCGGCGGTGCTCGGCGTGTCGGTCCGGCGCCTGGAGTGGACGGTCTACCTGCTCGCGGCGGTGGTCACCGCCGTGGCCGTGACCACCGCC
>JAABTX010000009.1 GCA_011389655.1 Thioalkalivibrio sp. | reverse complement strand
ATCAAGCTTCAGCGACAGTTTCGTTAAGCTTGAGACGTGTTCAGAACATCAAGAATGCGCACAAGAGCGGGGCACCCGTTGCTCGACAGCAGTCTCTTGTCCGCAGCGAATGATTGTCTGCTCTGGGCCGCCCGCGGCGACTCCCGGCCATCAGGGTCTCTGATCGATCCATAGCGGGCAGTGCAGCCATCGGCCCGGTAGTCCACAAATCGCTGGCATACCGACACGGGATGGCTGCACCGCCCATGGCAATCTCGCCATCCGTGGTGACATTCGTAAGTGCAGTGAGCTTCTCGCGCGAAGGGCCAACATCTGGAGAGAAACCCTTCGAACGAGATGCAGGCACTCACGTTTCGGCATGCGGGCCGGGGGCGAGCAGGGTCCGCTGTGGCCCGCGATCTCCGGGGGGCTTCTTCGGCTTGCGGTCGCGCAATTCCGTGAGCAGCCTAGCCACGTAGGGGGTCAGTGGGATCTGGCGATCGCCCTCGAACTTGTCGCGGAGCGTCATGCTCTTTCACTGGAAATCGACGTCCTCCCACTTCAGCTCCGACATCTCCGTGGCCCTGGCGCCCGGGAGAATCAGGCACTGGAGGTACGCTCGGAACACCGGGCTTGGAAGGTTCCGGACTGCGCTGAACCACGCCTGCAGCTGCTCCTTCTGCAGGCAGTCGTCCTTGGGCCGTGGCTTGGGCACGTTCCTCCTGAGGTTCTTGGTAAGGAGTTCCTGCGGATTGACCAGATCGCAGTAACTCGGATGATCGGCGCACCAGTTCAGGAACGTCCGCGATAGCCTGTAGCCGTTGGCGGCGACCGTGGGCCGCGTCTCGCGCGCCTTGCGGATCCACTCGTCCAGGCGATCCGCGGTCAGTTCCCCGAGTTTCTCGGAACGCAGGACGAACAGCGCTCCGGCCTTGGTCTTCTTCTTCGACCGCCTTCGCGCCTGGCCGGGCTCTGCCGTGGCCTGTTCGTGGTCCGAAAGATGCGCTGCGCTCCACTCCTGCTTCCGCGCTGCGACATACTCGTCCCAGGCTTCGCCAGCAGTCACGTGGCTCAGTTGGGTCGCGGCAAGCGTCTTGGCGCTCTCCAATCTCTCAATGCGGGGATCGAGGCCCTTGTCGATGAGCAGTCCGAGCCGCTTGGCCTCGGTGCGGGCCTCGTCGATGTCCCAAGGCGGGATACCACCTGTAGTGGTTCTGATTGTCCTACCATTCAGGCGCGCCTGAAAGACGAAGACCTTGGATCCCTTTGTGGCGCGGACCGCGAGTCCCGGCATGCCGGCATCCCACATGGATTCCTGACTCTTGTCGGCAGGGCAGGCAAGAGAGTCGATCCGGTGCTTGGTGAGGTTAACGCGTTTGGAGTCTCTGGACGGCATGCGGCGGTCAGTCGCCGGTTTCGTCCTTGCTCTCCCGCACGCCAGCCACGTACGCGGCCAGCAGTGCCCGCCGGATCTGATCGACGTGCAACTGGTAAACGTCCTGCGCCTCGGTCCCGCGCATCTCCAGTGTTTCCACGTCCAGATGGTCGCGTGCGATCTGCCCGATGCTCGTGCCGATTTCGATCATGCTGCGGCCCTCCATGCAATTCCGCTCAGTGTAGCTCAGTGAAGGGTGTGGGGGTCCGTGTAGATCACCTCCGTATCCCCGACGGTTTCACCCGGATTGACCTGTAAAGTGGGCGTCCGCAGTCGGGCCAAGAGCGGGGATTTCTCAGCACTCGCTGCTCCTCCAAATTCGTGCCAAACAGAGTCCGGTCCGCCCCTGCCAATGAAGCTTACGGCTAGTGCCGGGTTCGGCAGCGAGACCAGAGCCACGCAGCGCCGGCCGGCGTCCGGACGGGAGGTCGTTGGCTGGGCCGGTAATCGGTGCCGTTTTTACTGCACCCGAAAGCCCTCGTGGCACGCGACACATTGGGCGGTGACCCGGGCCAAGTCTGCCAGTGCCGGCCGGACGTTGCCGGTGGCGGAGGCGTCGCTCACGGTCACGGCGAACTGGCTCGCTGCACGGTGCATCGCAGTGCCGGTCGTGCGCATCGCTTCGGGCATGAACGGTCCCACGGCATGGGCACCGTGCCGTTCCAGCGAGGTCATGCCGAGGCGCTGCTCGGCGATCTGCGCGGCCTCTTCGAATTCATCGCCGGCCAGCGCTTCATGGATCTGCTGCAGCGCAAGCAGGTGGTCTCGCATGTTTTTGAGCATATGCACCCGGAGTTCGTCGGGAAGCTCGACGAACGTCCGCGGGTCGTCTGGGGCATGCGCAGGCCCGTGGTCCGCTGCAGCAGCCGCTCCATGCTGCATGTGATCGGGCATGTGGTGTTCGGACTGCCCTAAAGCCGCTGAGCCCAGCACAAGGGCGGTAACGACGGCTGCCGAACCGAAAACCGTGTGATGGCGTCGTGAGAACATCAGTCGTCCCCGAGGTTGAATGGTGTTGGCAATGCTACGCCAGATTTGGACGAAGGCGCGTCGATGCGACGATCCACCCATCAGCCGGAGGCCCGCTCAGCCTCGCCTTCAAGCGGCCTTCAGAACGCTACCGTTGCTGAGGCTTCGGCTCCGGCCCCGTTGCCTGTGGTCTTCGGGTCTGCGCCAGAAACCTGGCGAGGAGGCGCATCCTGTCCCTCGAGAGCAAAAAAACCCCCAAGGCGTCAGCAATCCATCGGGTTGCAGACCTTGGGGGGTTCCGGGCTTCCGGAGACAGTACACCGATAACCATTCCCGCCAGGGACTGCAGCGCTGCCGCGCATGATGCGGTTACCCGACAATGAACACGATCCGCTTGCGGAGAGAAACGGGCGCACTGTACCCGCAACCCCTCAGGAAGACGAGGACGTCAGGGGAAGCAGCTCTTCCTCGAATTCCAGGCTCTCAAGGACGATCTCAGCATCGCGCCAGTAGGCCTCTGCCATTTCGGCAGGATATTTCAGTAGAACCTGCACCGCCTGACCCGAGGTTTCTCCCAGCAAGATATGGCCGGACTGTCCGCGATCACCGCTGAAGCTGATGACTGTCTGCACCCAGTCATAGGGAAATGCTTCTGATCTTCCCGACTCAATGTCGTTGACTGTCCAGCCCGCCCTCGCAATCAGGCCATTGGGGCCGGTCACCGAGGGTTCCAGATCGTCGGCCGAGTGCGCGGCCGCCGGTAAGAAGACATGAACCTCGGCATCATCCAGGGCATTGCCACGGGGAGCAAAGGTAAAGGAGAACCCGCAGCCCTCACCAATGCAGCCGCCGTCAACCTGCATGGAGTCTGGGTACTGCGCCCTGATCGGATATTGGTAGGCGGTGCCGTCGTAGGATTGCAGAATACGCGAGTGACCGGGGCGGATGGGTTCCGCTTCGGCGGCAGGCTCCTGTTGGCGGGATTGCGGAACAGGCTTCTTGTCCGGTGCCTCCGGGGCACAGGCTGTGGCCGCCACCAAGGTAATGCTCGTCAGTAGCGTCAGAAGACAGGACGGCTTCGTGGCTTTCAATCGGAATCCCTCTGGCTATGAAGTTTCTTGGCCCGGTTTCCGGGGTTTCCGGGGAAGTACACCGATATCCATTCCCGCCGGCGATTGCAGCGCTGCCGCGCATGATGCGATTACCCGCGAATGAACACGATCCGCTTGGGCCATCCCTCACTTTCTCATGATTCCCCGGATCATGCAGCCCGCGCGGACCGCAGAGAAATGGGTGTGCTGTCCCCGTAAACTTCCTGGTGGCGAATCCCGGCCTATGGTTCCCACCGGGGGGCGACCGTCGTTGGTTCCCGCTGCACGGCTTCCCCTGGTCGATCATCTATCGTCTCGTGGCTACGGATATCCGGATCTTGGTCGTTCGGCATCAACACCGTGACCCAGAGCACGGTGACAACCGTCGCCGAGGCCTCCTCCCAGAAAAAAGTGCCGAGCCGCCCCTGGCTGCCGACTTGGGAAGAGATAACTGCCGCTGGTCGGTCCGGCCTTGGCAATCCAGGCAGAGACTGCAATCCGGGTAGGCTCGGTCAGCTCGAAACGAACGGGTTCGCGGGTCTTCTGTTGGACCACGCTGGCGCGGGTCAGCACTTCGCCGCCACGGGCCACGTGGTCTACCCGCAACTGGACCAGGCCACAGCCCCTGAGCTTGCTGTCGATCGCCAGGTTGAACAGGGCGGATTCTTGGGCCTTCCCGGCCATCTCCCGTCGGGTGCGTAGGGCCCAGATCTGTCTGAGCTTCAGCGGGGCTTCTGGCCGATGAGCCTTCCCTTGTCCCAGGGGGGCGGATGGTAAGCAACAATCATTTCGCTGTCGTTCATGGTCGGTGTCCTCGTTCGTGGTTGAGGAAACACGAGCATTAACCGATTCGGAGGGACGGTTCGCGACCCTGAACTGCCATTCAGTGGGCCTGGATGAGTGGCTCGAGTCGGACTTGACGCCAACGTTCGGAGCAGGTTCTTGGGGCCGATGTCGAGACCTGTCGGGGCAGGGGCGGGGCTGGGCGAACCATCCCCTGTATCAAGGATTTGGCAGCGGCTCAGAGAATCCTTAATCATTTGAAGATGGAAGCCCCAACCTGCGGACCCTTCCTGTTACCCGAAAGCCGGGCGCCGCCTGGAGCGCTATTCGGCTGACGGCATCGTCCTCATTCAACCCCGGATGCTGTTTCCTGGAGGCACACGGCAGCGTAACGGCTGGCTGCCCGCCTGAAATGGCGCTGGCGATGGGCGGTGACCGAGCGGAGCGCGAGTTTGGGCCAAGAAAGGCGGCTTGTTCCGATCTCACCGGGGAATAAGCGTTGGACATTTCCTGAAAGCAGCGTTTATCCGTCCTATACTTCAGGAATGGAGTGGTGGTCGAAGTGGCTCTGCAGACCCCCTCGCCCGAGTGCATCACGACGCAGACACTCACCCGGTCGTACCAGACGCTACTGATGCCGCATATGGCTCCACGCGCCACCTTCACGATCCTGTGCGTCGTGATTTCCTGCCGCTGACGCCCGCACAGCCTGGCTCACCCATCCTGCGAGCCGGCAACAGCCCGTGACGCCATCGCTTGCCGAGCGCTTGGAGCGCCTCACGGGACTGCTCGCCGAATGGCACCCGGTCTGGACGATTGAGCCCTTCCAGTGCCTGACGCCACCCTGGGCCGCCTTCCCATCAAGGGGCACCGTAGTTCCCTGGTCTGACCCGACAGCGCTCGCCGGCTGGCTCCCTGCCGAACCACTGGGGGAACTCATCGACCTGCCACGAGTGCCCGCTGTCGCGGCACCTCCGCCCGAACGCCTGAGGCTCCATGTCGGCGGACGCAAATGGCGCCAGATCACGGCTTTCGTGTCCCGCGTACACATCGTCCCCGGGCAGTCCATCGTCGAATGGTGCTCGGGCAAGGGGCATCTCGCCCGTGCCCTGGCCGATGGTCGCTACGCGCCCGTAACCGGACTGGAGTCTGATGCCCGACTCTGTAGCGAAGGGCAGGCACTCGCAAAGCGTCAAGGCGTGCACATGCACCTGCAGCAACAGGACGTGCTCGCGCACGACGTGCTGCGCTGGCTGCGTCCGGGGACTCACGTGGTGGCGCTGCACGCCTGTGGCGATCTGCACCTGCGCCTGCTCGAACTGGTAGCGCAGACGGGCTGTGCGCTCTCTCTCGCACCCTGCTGTTACCACCGCACTGTGCATGAGCAGTATCAACCCGTCTCGGAGAGCGGCCGGGAGCTTGCCCGTCGCCACGCACTGGTGCTCACGCGCCAGGATCTCGCACTCGCGGTCCAGGAGACAGTGACCGCACCCTGTCACACGCAGCGGCAGCGCCGCAGAGCGAAGGCCTGGCGGCTGGGCTTCGACCTGCTGCAACGGGAAATTCGCGGCGTGGACGCCTATCTCCCGATACCCCGCCTTCGGTACGGCGATCTGCCCGCCGACTTTCAGGGTTTCTGCCGCTGGGCCGCCAACGAAAAGCAGCTCGTTCTGCCGTCCATCACCGACTGGACGGCGCGCGCGCGAGCCGGCTGGCGACGGCTCGAAGAAGTCGAGCGACTGGAGCAGGTTCGCCACCTGTTCCGTCGGCCACTGGAGGTATGGCTGGCACTCGACCGAGCTCGGCGGCTCGAGGAGGCTGGCATGCGGGTTGACCTCGGGTCCTTCTGCGACCGCGAACTAACCCCGCGCAATCTGCTGCTGCGGGCTTCGCGAGAATGACCGGCAACTCAAGGCGCGACCACCAAGGCCTTGCGGAAGAAGCCGGAGGGACTCAGTCATGGGTACGCGGCACTGTCGTATGAGCCCCAACGCCCATTCTGGCGTCCGGAACCGGGATCACGTGTGGCACCGCGAGACACGGATGCCGCGTCACCACACAATCGACCGCGTACACCTCCCGAATGAGCTCCGGAACCAGGACGGTCCGGGGATCTCCCCCGGTAACAATCTGTCCCCCGGCCATCACGACGATACGGTCGGCAAACTGCGCGGCAAGGTTGAGGTCGTGCAGGATCGCCAGGCCGCCGAGACCGTCACCGACGAGCCGGCGTACCGTTCGCAGCAGCGTGTACTGGTGCGCGAGATCCAGTGCAGCGGTCGGTTCGTCGAGCAGCAGGTAACGCTGTGCGGGAGCGGAATCATCCCGGAGCTGGCAGAGCACGCGAGCGAGCTGCACCCGTTGCCGCTCGCCGCCGGACAGGGTCGGGTAGATCCTGTGGGCAAGGTGCGCGGCATCCGCCTGATGCAGGGCATCCAGCGCCAACTGACGGTCCCGGGAACTGCGTACGTGAGGCATCCGCCCCATCAACGCGACTTCCAGCGCCGACAACGGGAAATCGAGCGAGGTCTCCTGCGGGAGAACAGCACGCCGGCGGGCGAGAAGCCGCGGAGACCAGCGGTCCAGTGGCACCCCGTCCAGTTGCACCGTCCCACTGTCCGGTGGGTACTCCCCGCTCAGGATGCGTATCAGACTGGTCTTCCCCGCACCGTTGGGCCCGACGACGGCAACCAGTTCGCCCGGACCCAGATGGAAATCCACTCCTGCCAGAAGTTTCTTACCTCCACGGCGGAGGGCGACCCTCAATGCCTCAATCATGAATACATGCCTCGTCTGCGCAGCAAGAGGGCCAGGAAGAACGGCCCGCCGACCAGCGCGGTGATCAGACCGATCGGCAATTCCGCGGGGGCCACGACATTGCGCGCCAGGAGATCAGCCAGCAGCAGCAGGAACGCCCCGAGCAGAGCGCTGCCCGGAAGCAGGTAGCGATGATCCGGACCCATCCACAGGCGCAGGAGGTGCGGGACCACCAGCCCGACGAAGCCGATGATGCCCGAGACCGCGACGGCGGCCCCGACAGCCATCGCGGTCAGCGTCACGACCAGAATCTTGATGTGCTCCACCCGAACCCCGAGATGCTGTGCCACCGACTCACCGAGCAGGAAGGCGTTCATGGCCATGGCCAGAACCGGCAGCGCAAGCATCGGCAGCAGGATCAGGGGCGCGGCCGCGGCCAGATTCGACCAACTCGCACCACCGAGGCTGCCCATGGTCCAGAAGGTCAGGGAACGCAGTTGCTGATCGTCCGCGATGAAGGTCAGTAGCCCGGTTCCGGCGCCCGCGACGGCGTTGATCGCGATACCCGCGAGCAGCAGCGTTGCGACCGGCGTGTATCCGCCCTGCTGGGCCAGGCGGTACACCAGCAGGGTCGCCGCAAGACCGCCGATGAAGGCCGCGATCGGCAAAGTGTAGATCCCGAGCCAGGCGGTCATGCCGTGGAGCCACGTTGCGCCCAGCACGATCACGGTGACGGCACCGAGCGCCGCTCCCGCGGACACGCCGACCAGGCCAGGGTCGGCCAGTGGGTTGCGGAAGAGCCCCTGCAGCGCCGCCCCACTGACCGCCAGTGCGCTGCCGACCAGCATCGCCAGCAGCAACCGGGGCAGGCGCAGGTGCAGGACCACATGCATCTCGAAGTGGTTGAAGCGGGCCGCATCGCCGAGCCCGACGGCACTCGCCAGGATCCCGACGATGCGATCCGGAGGGACCGGAAGGGCCCCCTGTCCCAGCGACAGAACCGCGACCGCGAGCAGACCCGCAGCCAGGGCAAGCAGGGTCCAGCGTGCCCGCCGCGACCGGTCCCCCTGCGTTTCCGGCTCCGCCACCGCTGCGGCGAATACCCGCGCGTTCACGGAATCCGCCCGGGGCGAAGTGCCGGATGGAAGGCAAGGGCCAGCTCCGTCACTGCCTCCCCGGTGCGCGGGCCCATCCCGAGCAGATAGAGCATGTCCAGGACCACCACACGCCCATGACGTGCTGCGGGTGTGGCGTCGAGCCCGGATGCTGCGAGGGCGGCATCCATCCCTCCCAAAGCCTCCACCGACTGTTCGGGCAGCACGACGACCTCCGGTGCGGCGGCCACCACCGCCTCCGGAGATACCGGCTTGTAACCCCGGAAGCCGTGCAGTGCGTTCTGTCCGCCAGCCATCCGGATCATCGCCTCGCCCTGCGTATCCCGACCCGCGGCCAGCGGCGAGCCGCGCCCGTGGGCGAGAAGGAGAATGACCCGGGGCCGCTGATCCTGATGTGCCAGCGCCTGCTCGACCGCCTCGAGGCGCTGATCGACGGCGCCGGCAAGGGCCTGCGCCGCGGCGTCACGGTGCAGGGACTGACCGATGAGATGGATGCGCTCTACAACCTCCTCCCGCGACCGGGCGGAAGGGACGGTGTCCACGGGAAGTCCGGCAGCCCGGATCTGTGTGATGACCGACGCCGGACCGGCCTGCTCATCGGCCAGCAGCAGCGTCGGCTGCAGCGAAAGGATGCCCTCGGCCGAGAGCACCCGCTGGTACCCCACCTGTGGCAGCGAGCGCGCAGCCTCCGGAAAGATGCTGCTGGTATCGACCCCGACGAGGCGCTCGGCCGCACCGAGTGCGAACACCGTCTCCGTCACCGATCCGCCGACGCTGATCACCCGCCCGGATCGCGAAGCGGCCGGGACAGCGACCGGAGCGACACCGAACAGACCGAGCAGGCCACCCAGCAGAACTCGACGCCGGAGGACATTCATGTACGGGCCCGGAATGGCTGCAGGCACTGGATCAACGAGCGCCAACCCACATTCTCCGGCTTCCCCGGCTTGCGGGCCCCGAACACCTGGAGAATCAGTTGCCCGTCCTCGGCATAGAGCTCCAGCGAGTGCACCGGCCCGTCCACCGTGGGCTTTTTGACCATCCAGGCACTGGAGACGGCCGGCTGGCGCAGATGCAGGTTGAACGCCGGATCGAGCACGTTGTACCACTCACCCACTTCGTAGAGGCGCTTGACGGTGCCGGTGTGTATCTGGACGACCCCAGGGCTCCCGACGAAGACCATGATGGGCAGGTCCGCATCGCGCGCGCTCTCGAACACCTGCTGCAGGGAATCCGGCCCGACCTCCCGCGCACGCTCGGAACCAGCCAGACGCATGGCCTGGATACGGGTCACGCCGAACTCCTGCAGCAGATCATGAAAGTCGTGGGTGTCCTGCAACGCATCCCAATGGCGTTGCAAACCAGCTACATCGATGGTCTCCTCTGGTTGCGGCGGTGGCGCTGGAGGCCGGGCAAAGACGTTCAGCACGGGATCCTGATCCGGATCACGAAAGCGTTCCAGCAGGTCCTGGTAGGCCGCACCGTCACTTTGTGCGGTCAGGTACACCTTGTGCACGGCGGTACCGTCGCTGTCGAAGACCTGGAGGCTCTGGCGGCTCCCGTCCGCCCCCTGTTCGGTCACCGCGAACGCGTGGTGCCAGTGTGCAAGGAACAGGCGCAGGTCGATGCCGTCATCCAGTACCAGGCCCATGTTTCCAAAAACCCGGATGTTCCGGTATCGCCCATGGCGCTCATGGACTGCGTGCTCGTTGCGGGTGAGGGCCATGGCCGGCCCCAGGGAGCCAAGCGCGTGAAGCAGTGACTGCCACCGAGGCTTCAGGCGCACGGCGGTCCGGCCACAGCCGCTGGCAACCAACTCGCCCTCGCTGACGCCGAGCTGCCTCGCGCCATCGCGCGCCCTCAATCGGGGGTTGTTCTGGCGCAGGTCATGCCAGGCCTGATGCAGACCATTCGCCTGAGATTCGCTTCGTAACATGTCCATGGTGATCGTCTCCGTGTGGTGATGGCTGGCACGCACCGGCACGCGGACGTGCAGAATTCAAGTCGCGGTTCGCTCCTGGCGCAGCGGTGCGCCCGGTCACTGCAGTGCAGGAACGGCTCGGTAGCGCAGTTGCGGATACCCCGAGATTCCGGCGTCGCTGTAGTAGCCGATGATCTGCAGCACATAACGCGGTGCGGTGTCATCGGCACGGTCGGTGTCGATCAGGTAGACCCGGTAGTTTGGCCAGAGGCGGTTTTGCCCCGCGAGGTTGTACGCATACCAGGGGTGTTCGCTGAACACGCCGCTCGAGCTGTCCGGAACATAGAGCCCGGCCAGGGGAGTTCCGCCCGGATCGATGGTTGCACTGGCATAGGCGGCCAGTTCCGCCCAGTCGAACGGACCGAATGCGGCCCCGCTGCCGTCGCCACTCACGCCGCCGTTGCTCCGCAGGAAGAAGGACCTGCCGAGGAATCCGATCTTCAGATCCCACGCGGTGCCCGAGCAGGCGACCGTCTGGTCGGCGTCGAAATCGAAGCAGACCTCGCCACCCTCCGGCGGAATCGAGCCTTGGAACGCCGCTTGGCCAGTGAACTGGCCGATCCCTGCCGGCTGCACGTCGAATTCGAAGCGGAAATTCTCCACGCCGAGTCCCGAACGCGTAGCGAAGGTGAGTTCCGTCATGCGCATGCGGGCGTAGCTGTTGCCCTCCCCAGACCGCAGCAGCCAGCCGCGGTCCGGGTTCGGAAGCATGGTCCCGTCGGCCAGGTTGAACAGGTACCAACCGCCGTCGGTTGCGCTGGTGCCCCGCAGCACCGTCGTCACGCTGTCCTGGATCCAGTCGCCGGCATCGGGCTCGGCGATCTCGGCCATCAGTGCCGGTCGTTCGCCGTCAGGGTTCGCAGTCGTAAACCGGCTCTCGATCGGCGCGCCGTTGTCGTAGAAGTCACTCTGTGCGCCGACCAGCGCGCCTGCGACGTTGCCGTCTCCCGACGTCCCGCCGTTCAACTTCACGTTGAACCGCCGGAAGGCGATATGCCACTCCGGCCCGGACTCGGACTGCGCGGCAACCTCGGCGACCTGTCCCGTGTTCAGGTTCAGATATACGTACCGGGAGGCGTCCGTGGCGTCGATCTGTAGCGATGTCAGTTCGTCAGTCTGCGGCGGGTTATCCCCGTCGGCAGGCGGATCATCCGATCCACCACCTCCGCAGGCGGTCACCAGAAGCGCAGCAAGCAAGGCTGTGAGTGGTCGGTGGAATGCAACGGACATGATGTGGCTCCTCTGGGTTGATGTCATCGGGACCGGAAGGGGCCGTCCAGGCGCAACCCCAGGTAGATGTAGCGGCCGGTTTTCGGGCTGAAATCCGCGGCGTCACCAGCCGCCGGAACCTCGTCGAACAGGTTGTCCACACCCGCGAGCCAGGTCACGGGGCCCTGACGCCAGGCGCCGCGCAGGTTCACCCGGGTCCATGCCGGGGATTTCTCCGTGTTCTCAATATCGATGAACTCGCTGGACTGGTACTCGGCGTCCGCCGAGAGTTGCAGCCGGTTGCGCTGGTAGATGAATTCGGTCTTGACCTGGTGGGCGGGACGGAGCGGAAGCGTGAGGCCCGTGTCCCGGTTTTCCGTCTGCAGCCACGTGTACCCGATGTCCCAGCGGAAGCTGGGGTGCAGCTGCCAGGCGAGGCCCGTCTCGACACCCCAGGTCCTTGCCCGGGCCAGGTTCTGGTAGTCGAATACCTGCAGACCCTCCCGATCGGAGAGTTCGGCGTTGAACTCGGTGGTGATCAGATCCCGGATGTCGTTGTAGAACAGGTTCACGTCCCCGCGGGGGGCCTGTTCTTCCAGGGGCAGCCACTCCGAGCCGAGCTGCACGCTGACCGAATTTTCTGGTTTCAGGTCCGGATTGCCTACCACCAGATAGCCGAGGCTGCTCTGGTCGAATTCGAAGTAACGTTCCTTCAGGTTGGGCACGCGATAGCCACGCCCCACGCCGGCTCGCAGATTCACGCGTCCGGCATCGGTATCGACCTGTCGTTTGAGGTTCAGACTGGGAGCCAAGAACCCACCGAAGTCGCTGTCGTGCTGATAACGAAGACCGGCAAGAATTTCGGCCCTCTCGCCCAGAAAGATGTTGTCCTGGGCGAACACCTCCTGGTTGCGGTGCCGTGCATCGGGCACGATTTCGTTGCTGCGGACCGGGGCTCCGCCGATCCAGGTGTCCTTGGTCTGATCCAGCCGCTCCTCCCAGACCACTGCGCCAAAGGTGAGCCAATGGCGCGGGTTCCAGTCGTGGTTCCACTGGCCTTCGACACGCTTGGAGACGATCCGGGCGTCGCGGCGGGTCAGCGGATCACCGGCCACGGAACGTTCCATGGTCTGGTTCTCGAAACGTGACCACGAGGCGGCAAGCCGCCAGTCGCCGTTGTTCTCAGTGGTGTGCGCAAGGTCCACGACCAGCGCGGGCTGGCGAACGGTCTCCTCCTTGACGCGACGTCCCTCGAATCCGCCGGGCAGAGCCACGGACAGGCGCTGGGTCTTGTCCTCCTGCATCCAGGTCGGTCGCAGGCCGAGTCGCGTCTGCTGCGTGGGCGTCCAGTCCACCCGCGAGGAGAGGTTGACGTGTTCGATGCCGTGGACGTCCTGAGCGAATCGCTCGGGTTCCAGGGAGAAGCCGTCGTTCCGACGCCAGGCCCCCGTGAACTCAGCGGCATAACGTTCCCCGCCACGGCTCCAGCGGCCCAGGAGGTGAGTCCCGTGAGGCGGATCTCCCTCGCCGCGCTCGTCATAGGCACCCGCCTCCAGCTGCAACCGATACGCCAGCTCATCGGGCCGGCGGGTGATGACGTTGATCACACCGCCCATCGCGGAAGAGCCGTAAAGCGCTGACGTGGCCCCACGAACGACCTCGATTCGTTCGACGTCGGCCACCATGATCTGGGTGAGATCCACCGTGCTTCCGGTGGATGCAATCGCCGGAATTCCGTCGATGAGCACCAGCACCCGGTCGCCATCCAGACCCTGCATCCACACCTCCTGTCCCTGTTTGCCATGGATGGTGCGGAGGTAGACCCCGGGAAGCAGGCGCAGGGCATCAGCCAGGTCGCGCGCCTGGCGCCGGTCGAGGGCGTCACGGTCGATCACCTGGGTGCGGACGGGAACGTCGTCGAGCAGGCGCTCGGTTCGCGTACCGGTCACCACGATCTGGGGGAGTAGGAGGGGCTCCTCACCGCCGTGCGCGGATCCCCGGAACGTCTCGGCCTGCGCGCCCGACGCCAGCATCTCGGCGCTCGCCAGCATGAGGACAACGCTCGACGATCCCAACCGAAGCATGGCATCTCCCCACCGCCAATCGCGGCAACACTGGCGAGGGGGACGTGCAGCTCTTGAGGAAGGCAGCCCGCTCAGCCGTGGATCACGGAAACGTGCTACCTGGCGGGTCCGGCGAAGGCCGGTTCTGGCTGGGTGGCTACAGCGCGTCGGTCACGAACGCCGCTGCGCAGATTGCGCACTGGTGGAACTCGCGTGACCAATAACGCGAATGATAACGCGTCTCACTCAGTTGTCAACTGGCACACGGCTCCGCGGATGAGCGATGGTCCTGCTCCCGGGCCCTGACGACTGTCACGAATAGGAACAATTCACATTGCGATTGTTCGCCTCATCCCTTAACTGAACGAGCCCCACTCATGCCATCGAGACTTGCAGTGGATAGCCGGCAGCATGGCCAGGCGCCCGCTGGGCAACCGGGAGTGGACGGCCCTGCACCGGTCATCCGCCTGCCGGCACACTGCGAGAGGCGATCCCTTCAGTTTGCGGACACGCCGCGAAAGGCGTGGAGCGGGTCCAGGCCCGCATTCTCGACCCAGTTCATGTACGCCTGGTACTGGTCTTCCATCGCCTGGCTCGGGAATCGGCCGCTGGCGGATACATTGGCATCCATGCCCGGTTCCAGGGTGTGCACCGGCCGCGTCGGATCGGCGAGTGCGTGTTCCACGCCCAGCCCGCTCTCGGAGACCCATTCCAGGTAGCGGTTGAATTCGTCTTCCATGGACTGGGTGGGGAAGCGGCCGCTCGTGGAGGCCCCGCCGTTCAGGCAGGGATCAAGGCTCACATCGGTGTCTGGCGCGGCCGACAGGTTCGCGGTTGCGGTCATCGTGCCCGCAATGGCCAGTGCGGCCAGTGCGCTCAGCTTGTTCAGCTTCGTCATCATGGTTGCTCCTTCCGGGTTCGTTCCGGTTCGGGTTCTGTATGCCCTGTATTAGACAATGCTGATATTTCACAAGTATGTCCGGAATGTAACGAGCGCTGGCCGGTGCACGGGGTCAGAGCAGGTCGCCGAGTATCCCGCGCAGCCTGAGCTTCAGGCGCTCATCTCCCTCGACCGTGATCGTGGACCCGGCGAGCGGGTTGCCGATCATCGTGAATTCCACCGGCACGCGTTCGCCGGAGGACAGGACGACCACCGCATCGCCGGTGCGTCGCCCACTGAACAGCCAGCCATCCATGCCGACGGACTCGACCACCAGTTCCTGCTCCATGTCCTGGTGCAGGATCTCGCCCAGTGCCGTCTTCACGTGCTGCGTGACATACCACTCGCCGCCAACGTAAAAGATGGCGACCAGCAGAACGAGCAGGAAGAGGCCCACCAGCCCTCCACCCCTCGAATGTCTTCCGCGGATGTCCGTCGGATACATGCTGCGACTCCTTTCCATGGGTTTGGATTCCGGGGCCGGCCGGCCCCGGGTGGCGAGGCGGCTGCCCCTGCCCGCGCAGCATAGCCGCTGTGCGGCGGTTATCCCAGGGCGCTGGCGCTGGCGCCGGCGGGGCGGGCGCTCAGTACGGGGTTCCCGGTGTGCCGTTTTCCTCCAGCTCGTCCAGCCTTGCGCGGGCGATCTCCCTTCCCAGCTCGATCACCGGACCGGCACGATGGAATTCGTGAAACATGCAGGCGTTCTTCGGGACGCTGACGACGAGGTCGGGACGGAACACCGCGAGGTGATGCTGAGTGAGCGCGGCCTGCATTGTCTCCAGCGAACGCATCAGGACCTCGGACAGGGCCAGTCTCTCGGCAGCCGGCGTGCCGTTCATGCGCAGCGATTCGACATAGCCGAGCATACGCTTGAGCACACCGGAATGGGCTTCGTCCCCGTCCTCGTTCTGGTCCTTCTCCAGCGCAGTCTTCGGCGCGGGTCCGTTCAAATCGACGACGATGGTCAGATCCGTCAGCGTCCGCAGGGTCGGCGCCACCGGCACCGGATTGAGCAGGCCGCCGTCCACGAGGGCCCGGCCATGGTAGCGATGCGGTGCGAAGATTGCCGGGATCGCGATCGAGGCACGGATGGCGTCGAACAGCGAACCGTCGGTCATCCAGATCTCCTTTCCCCGGCGGATGTCCACCGCGACGGCCGTGTAGCTGATCGGAAGATCCTCGATGTTCCGGTCTCCGACCAGGTCCTCGAGTTTCCGCATCAGTTTGTGGCCGCGGATCATGCCACCGTCGGAAAACGACCAGTCCAGGAGCCCTATTACATCGGCCTGGCTGAGGCCCTGGACCCAGTCGGCGTAGGTCCCGAGCTCCCCGAGCCCGTGAATGCCGCCGACCAGCGCACCCATCGAGCTCCCCGCGATCGCACGGATCTCGTAGCCGCGCGCCTCGAGTTCCCGGATCACGCCGATGTGCGCCAGCCCGCGGGCACCGCCGGAGCCAAGCACGAGCGAGACTGTTCGGGTCCGCTGTTCCTGTTGCCCCGGCATCGGTTCCTCCTGGCTGTTCGTCTGTCGATTGTTCCCCTTCCGGCGTGCCGGGTCCAGTGCCAGCGGCGATCCTCGACACCGCCCGGGCGCGCGGCTGCGGTACCGCCCGGTTGACCTGCCACGGGCCGGAGCCGGATACTCCGGGCCTGAGGACCGGAACCGTTCCGGCCCGGCGATGATCAAGGCCCCAGAGTCGGCCCCAAGGACTGTCCGATGCCGCAGAACCTCCCCGGCTCCCCGCTGCCGGGACCCCTCCCGGAATGGTTTCCCCGAGGCGTTGCGCTGCTGCGCGATCCGGCGCTGAACAAGGGTTCCGCGTTCAGCCAGCGCGAACGCGACATGCTCGGACTGTGCGGTCTGCTGCCGCCGCACGTGTCGACGCAGGAAGAGCAGGTCGAGCGAGTGCTCGGGAATTTCCGGCGCATCGATTCGCCGCTCGAGCGCTACATCATGCTGCAGGCGCTGCAGGACAGGAACGAGGCGCTGTTCTATCGCGTGATCATGGAAAACCCCGACGAGACGATGCCGGTGATCTATACGCCGACCGTCGGGCTCGCCTGCCAGCAGTACGGGCATATCTACCGGAGCCCGCGCGGGCTGTACGTGTCGGCGGCGGATCGCGGCAAGGTCTCTTCGGTGCTGCGCAATTGGCCGTACCGCGATGCCCGCATCATCGTCGTGACCGACGGGGAACGCATCCTCGGTCTGGGCGATCTGGGTGCGAGCGGCATGGGCATTCCCATCGGCAAGCTGGCGCTCTACACCTCCTGCGCAGGCGTGCATCCGCGGCGCTGCCTGCCGGTAATGTTCGATGTGGGCACCAACAACGAATCCCTGCTCGAGGACCCCCTCTACCTCGGCCTGCGCCAGCGGCGCGTGACCGGCACCGAGTACGACGAACTGATGGCGGAGTTCCTGGAGGCGACCCAGGAGGTCTTCCCGGGCATCGCGGTGCAGTTCGAGGATTTCGCGAACCACAACGCCTTCCGTCTGCTGCAGGAGCATCGTGACCGGATACCCTGTTTCAACGATGACATCCAGGGCACTGCCGCGGTGACGGTGTCCGGCGTGCTGTCCGCGCTGCGCGCCTCGGGCGGGGCGCTGAGCGATCAGACCTTCCTTTTCCTGGGGGCGGGTGAGGCGGCCAGGGGCATTGCCGATCTCCTGACCACCGCAATGATGGATGCGGGCATGGACGAGCTCTCGGCCCGGCAGCGCTGCTGGATGGTCGACTCCAGGGGGCTGGTGGTGCGCAGCCGGATCGCGCTGGCGGAGCACAAGCGCCCCTACGCTCACGAGCACCCGCCGGTGGAAAGCTTCACCGAGGCGGTCGAGATCCTGCGTCCGACCGCGATCATCGGTGTCGGTGCCGTTGCGAACGCCTTCACCCGCGAGGTCATCGAGACGATGACGCGCCTGAACGAGCGGCCGATCGTCTTTGCGCTCTCGAACCCGACCTCGAAGTCCGAGTGCACCGCGGAAGAGGCCTATGCCTGGTCCGACGGCAAGGCGCTGTTCGCCTCTGGCAGTCCCTTCGATCCGGTGGAGATCGAGGGGCGCCGGTTCGTGCCGCGGCAAGGCAACAATTCCTACGTCTTTCCGGGTGTCGGTCTCGGCGCGGTGACGGTGCAGGCCTCGAGGATCACCGACAGCATGTTCATGGCCGCGGCACGTGCCCTGGCGGACAGCGTGGATGCGGCCGACCTCGAGCAGGGCTCCCTGTATCCCTCCCTGCATCGGGTCCGCGAGGTGTCGCTGCAGATTGCGGTTGCGGTCGCCCGCATCGCCTTTGCCGAGGATCTGGCGGGGATCCCGGAGCCGGCGGATCTCGAGGCGATGATGCGCGAGCAGATGTACGATCCTGCATACGTCAGCTACGTGGGCTGAGTCTGACCCCTCTGCGGGCGGTCTCCTCCCGGCCTCGGCACGGCCGGAGGCCGCAGGCTTGCGGGGCCGGGAGGGGCTCCCTAAAATGCAGCCCCCTCCATGGAACCGCGGCAGAACCAAACGTGCGTTTCATGTTCTCATGGCTGTATCGATACTTGGAGTCCCTAGATGCCCTGGAACGAACCGGGAAACAATCAACGCGATCCGTGGAGCGGCGGTGGCGGTGGCAGTGGCGGTGGTGGCCAGCGTCCGCCAGACCTTGAGGAAATGATGCGCAAGGTCTCGCAGCAGCTGAACAGCCTGTTCGGCGGCAAGGGCGGCGGCGGCGACTCCGATGGTGGCGGCGGTTCCGGTATGGGGCGCAACTCCAAGGCCGTGGTGAGCCTTGCGCTCATCATCGCGCTGGTCGTGTGGCTGGCCTCCGGTTTCTACATCGTTGGCGAGGGCGACCGGGGCGTGGTGCTTCGCTTCGGCGCGTTTCAGAAGATCTCGGAACCCGGCCCTCACTGGCATCTGCCGTATCCGATCGAGCGGGTCGAGATCGAGAACGTCGATGCCATCCGGACCCTCGAGCACCGCGCGCTGATGCTCACCGCCGACGAGAACATCATCGACGTGGACATCGCGGTGCAGTACCGCGTGCTCGACGTGGTGGACTTCTTGTTCAACGTACGCCGACCGGACCGCACGGTGCAGTTTTCGATGGAGTCGGCCATCCGCGAGCGGATCGGCAAGAGCAATCTCGATTACATCCTCGGTGAGGGCCGCGGCGAGATCGCGGTCACGGCGCGGCAGACCCTGCAGAACGCGCTGGATTCCTACGGTGCGGGTGTGATGGTCACGGCGATGTCGATGCAGCAGGCGCAGCCGCCGGAGCCGGTGCAGGAGGCCTTCGCCGACGCGATCCGGGCGCGTGAGGACGAGGCCCGTTTCCGCAACGAGGCCGAGGCCTATGCGAACGGCCTGATTCCGCGGGCACGTGGCCAGGCGGCCCGGATCATCGAGGAGGCCGAGGCGTACCAGGAGCAGGTGATCGCCCGGGCCGATGGTGACGCGGCCCGCTTCACCCAGCTGCTAGCGGAATACCAGGTGGCACCGGAGGTCACCCGCGAGCGTCTCTATATCGAGGCCGTTGAGGAGATCTTCAGTGCCTCCAACACGGTGATGCTCGACGTGGCATCGAGCAACAACCTGATGATGCTGCCGCTCGATCAGCTGTTCGATGCCGTTCCGCGGGCCGAGGGCGGCACCGGCCCGATGCCGCAACCGCTGGACGCCAGCCGCAGCGCGTTCGGCGTCAGCACCCCGAGTCAGGCCCCAAATCGCACGGGCGCGCGGCCTGACCCGCGTGCGCGGGAGGTGCGCTAATGCTTCGTATAGCTGGTATCGGCGTCATCGTCGCCGCGATCGTGATTGCCCTGTCCACCTACACGGTCGACGAGCGGGAACGCGTGATCCTGTTCTCGCTGGGCGAGGTGCGCAAGGTCGACCTGGAGCCGGGGCTCCATCTCAAGTTTCCGCTGATCAACAACGTGCGCTTCTACGACGCGCGCATCATGACCCTGAACATTCCGCCGGATCGCTTCCTGACCAGCGAGGCCAAGAACGTGATCGTCGACTTCTACGCCAAGTGGCGCATCGAAGACGTCGGGCAGTTCTTCCGTGCAACGGGCGGCGACGAGCGCGTCACCGAGGACCGTCTCGCGCAGATCCTGCGCGACGGCATGCGTAACGAGTTTGCCCGCTATGAGCTGACGGAGGTCGTGTCGGGTGAACGCGACATCATCATGGGCGCGGTCCGAGACGAGGCGCTCGAGACCGCAAGTGCCCTGGGCGTGGACCTCGTCGACGTTCGCATTCGCCGCATCGACCTGCCGGACGAGGTCTCCGAGTCGGTGTACGCACGCATGAGCGCGGAGCGTCAGCGGGTCGCCCAGGACTTCCGGGCCCGCGGGCAGGAAACGGCCGAGCGCATCCGCTCGCGCGCGGATCGCGACCGTACGGTGATCCTCGCAAACGCCTATCGCGATTCGGAGGAGATCCGCGGTTCCGGCGACGCACAGGCCACCGAGATCCTGGGTACGGCCTTCGGTGCGGACCAGGATTTCTTCACCTTCTACCGGAGCCTGCTTGCCTACCGCAGTTCCATCACGGGCGAGGGCAGCACCTTCGTGATCGATCCGAGTTCCGACTTCTTCCGCTATTTCAAGGACCCGGCCGGAAGAGGGCAGGCGAACGGCAGTCCCTGACGGCGGACTGATCCATGGGGTCGGACCTGGCAGCAGCGCTCGCGCTGCTGCTTGTCTTTGAGGGGCTGCTGCCGTTCCTGGTGCCGCACCGCTACCGGCAATACCTGCTGGAGGTCGCCCGCCTGCCGGATGGAGCCCTGAGGCTGTTCGGGCTGATTTCGCTGCTGCTCGGGCTGGCGCTGCTCGGCTGGGTTCGGGGCGGAGCGTGATGGACCGTTGATACAGGAAAGACGATGACGGACGTGAACCGGTGGCTGTTGCCCGATGGCCTGGAGGAGGCGCTGCCCCGGGCCGCGCGGCGCATGGAAACGTTGCGCCGCGCCGTCCTGGACCAGTTCGACGTCTGGGGTTACGACCTGGTGATGCCGCCGCTCGCGGAATATCTGGAATCCCTGCTGACGGGGGTCGGCGGCGAACTGGACCTGCAGACCTTCAAGCTGACCGACCAGATGACCGGAAGGCTGATGGGGGTGCGCGCCGACCTGACGCCCCAGGTGGCACGCATCGATGCCCACCGGCTGCGCGACTCCGGTCCGTCGCGCCTGTGTTACGTCGGAACGGTCCTCCGCACCCGGCCGGACGAGTGGTCGGGATCGCGGAGCCCGCTCCAGGCCGGCGCCGAGCTCTTCGGTCATGACGGGCTGGACAGCGACGTGGAGATCCTCCGCCTGATGCTGGCGACGCTGGAACGCTGCGGGGTGCGCGATGCCAGCATCGATCTGGGGCATGTGGACATCTACCGCTCGCTGGCGCGTGTGGCCGGGCTCGATCCGGTCCGCGAGCGGACCTTCTTCGACCTGCTGCAACGCAAGGCCATCCCCGAGATCGAGGAGACGCTGAACGCTTGGCAGCTCGATGCCGAGATCGGCCGGCAGTTGCGGGCGCTGGTGGAACTGAACGGCGGCGCCGAGGTGCTGGCGGAGGCCCGTGCCGTACTGGCCGCGGCCCCGGTGCAGGTCTCCGCGGCCATCGCCCATCTGGAGACGGTGATCGCGCGCCTGCAGGAGAGCCATCCCGATCTGGACGTGCACGTGGATCTCGGGGAGCTCCGGGGGTATTCCTACCACACCGGTCTGGTCTTCGCGGCCTTCGTGCCGGGATCGGGTCAGGAAATCGCGCGGGGCGGCCGCTACAATGATATCGGTCGGGTGTTTGGTCGGGCACGGGCGGCGACCGGTTTCAGCACCGATCTGCGGCAACTGCTGCGGCTGGTGCCGGAAGAGGGAGAGGCGCCGCGTGACTGTGTGATCGCGCCCGCGGAGGGGGATTCTGGTCTCGATGCGGCAATCGCGGACCTGCGCGCCCGTGGCGTGCGGGTACGGCGCCTGCTCGCAGGCGAGTCCCCGGATGCAGTGAAAACGGGACGGCGGCTGCAGAGGCGCGGTCGGGAATGGGTTGTCGAGGAGCTGTAGGCATGGGTCGATTCGTAGTGATTCTGGGCAGTCAGTGGGGCGACGAGGGCAAGGGGAAGGTCGTCGATCTGCTGACCGGAAATGCCGCCGCGGTGGTGCGTTTCCAGGGCGGTCACAACGCCGGCCACACGCTGGTGATCGGCGGCGAGAAGACCGTGCTGCACCTGATTCCCTCCGGCATCCTGCGCACCGGGGTCGAATGTCTGGTCGGCAACGGAGTCGTGCTGTCGCCACAGGCACTGCTGAAGGAAATGGACATGCTCGAGACCCGCGGTGTGCCCGTGGCGGAGCGCCTGCGCCTGTCCGAGTCCTGCCAGCTGATCCTGCCGCACCACGTTGCCCTGGACCATGCCCGGGAGAAGGCGCGAGGCGCGTCGGCCATCGGCACGACCGGGCGGGGCATCGGGCCGGCCTACGAGGACAAGGTCGCGCGCCGCGGTCTGCGCCTCAGTGACCTCTTCCACCGCGAGCGCTTTGCGGCACAACTCGGCGAGGTACTCGACTACCACAACTACTGCCTGAAGAATTACTTCCAGGCCGAGACGGTCGACTTCCAGCAGGTGCTGGACGAAAGCATGGAACAGGCCGAGCGGCTGCGTCCTCTGGTCACGGACGTCGCGGGCCGGTTGCACGAACTGCGGGCGGCGGGGGCGGACGTAATGTTCGAGGGTGCTCAGGGCACGCTGCTCGATATCGACCACGGCACCTATCCCTTCGTGACCTCCTCGAACACGACGGCCGGCGGTGCGGCCACCGGTTCGGGCATCGGTCCGCGGGATCTGGACTACATTCTCGGGATCACGAAGGCCTACACGACCCGCGTCGGGGCCGGACCCTTCCCGACCGAGCTGTTCGACAGCATGGGCGAGCACCTGGCGCGGCGGGGCAACGAATTCGGCTCCACTACCGGGCGGCCGCGCCGCTGCGGCTGGTTCGATGCGGTGGCGCTGCGGCGAGCGGGAGCGATCAACAGCATCAGTGGCCTGTGCATTACCAAGCTCGATGTGCTGGACGGGCTGGATACGTTGCAGATCTGCGTCGGCTACCGCTGCGACGAGCGGGAGGTGGAGATTCCGCCCGCCGGAGCCGAGGCGTACTCGGCCTGCGAGCCAATCTACGAGGAATTGCCGGGCTGGCAGGAATCGACGCTGGGTATCCGGCACTACGACCAGCTGCCCGCCAACGCCCAGCGCTACCTGGAACGGCTGAGCGGCGCGGTTGGCCTGCCGATCGACATGATCTCCACGGGTCCGGATCGCGACGAGACGATCGTGCTGCGTGACCCGTTCGGCGGCTGATCTTCGCCGGTGGCCTGGCTGGCGGGAGAGAATGGTTGGGGGAGAAACGGATGGTGCCGAGGAGAGGACTTGAACCTCCACGAGCTTACGCTCACTAGCACCTGAAGCTAGCGCGTCTACCAATTCCGCCACCTCGGCACGAGGATGGACCTTGCGGCCCTGCGCTTCAGGAGCGCGCAAATATAGAGATCTCCAGGCGACGTGTCAATTTATTTGAATGCCCCGGCCGGAGCGCCGCGGAAGGGCCTTGAGGGGACCCCGGGGCGAACGCAAGAGTGAGGGTAATGCCCAGAAAACGCAGCAGTCGTCCGTCGGTCGATCCGAATTTCGAACGCGAGGCGCAGAAGTACGAGAACCCGATCGCCAGCCGGGAACTGATCCTGGACCGCCTGGCCGAGGCGGGAAACCCACTGGCATTCGACGAGATCGCCACCCGGGTGGGGGTCGCGAGCGAGGAACAGCTGGAGGCCCTGCGCCGCCGTCTGCGCGCAATGGAACGGGACGGACAGGTCCTGTGCAACCGCCGGGGGTCCTATCTGCCGGTGAACCAGGCGGACCTGATCCGGGGTCGCGTGATCGGCCACCCCGACGGCTTCGGGTTCCTGGTCCCGGACGACCAGAGCAACGATCTCTTCCTCTCGCCGCGGCAGATGCGGGGTGTGCTGCACGGCGATCGCGTGCTGGGCCGCGTGATGGGCGTGGATCACCGTGGGCGGCGCGAAGGCGGGATCATCGAAATCCTGGAACGCGGCTCGGAGCAGCTGGTGGGCCGGATCCGGATCGAGGACGGCGTCGGGGTGGTCACACCGGACAACAAGCGCGTTGCCCACGACATCCTGATTCCGCCGGATGGCCTCGGCGATGCCGGCGACGATCAGATCGTCGTGGTGCGCATCCGCCCCCAGGCCTCCCGGAAGGCGCGGCTGCGCGGTGAGGTGGTCGAGGTGCTCGGCGAGCACATGGCCCCCGGCATGGAGATCGACATCGCGATCCGGGCCCATGGTCTGCCGTTCGAGTGGCCGGACGAGGTCACGGCCGCGGCCGACCGCCTGGGGACCCGGGTTCCGGCCGCCGCGCGCAAGGGCCGGCTCGATCTGCGCAGCAAGCCGCTGGTCACCATCGACGGCGCGGATGCCCGGGACTTCGACGACGCCCTGTTCTGCGAGGAGATGGAGGGTGGCTGGCGTCTCTGGGTGGCGATCGCGGACGTCTCGCACTACGTGGAAAAGGACGGAGCGCTGGATCGCGAGGCCCGCAATCGCGGAACCTCGGTGTACTTCCCGGAGCAGGTGATCCCGATGCTGCCCGAGGTGCTCTCCAACGGCCTGTGCTCGCTGAATCCGGAGGTCGAACGGCTCTGCATGGTCTGCGAGATGGAGGTCGGCAAGCGCGGGGCGCTGCGCAGCTACCGTTTCCACGAGGGGGTGATGCGCTCGCACGCCCGCCTGACCTACACCAAGGTCGCGGCGATGCTGGTCGACGGCGATGCGGCGCTTCGGCAGCAATACGCCTCGTTGGTGCCGCATCTGGAGCGCCTCCACGCGGTCTTCAAGGCACTGCACGGGGCGCGCAACCGGCGCGGTGCGATCGATTTCGATTCCACCGAGACCCGCATCGAGTTCGGTCCGGAGCGCAAGATCGAGCGCATCGTTCCGGTGGAGCGTACCGATGCACACCGGTTGGTCGAGGAATGCATGATCGCGGCCAATGTCTCCGCGGCCCGTTTCCTGAAGAAGCACAAGCTGCCGACGCTCTTCCGTCTGCACGATCGGCCGCGCGCGGAGAAGATCGACGACCTGCGCGATTTCCTGGCCGGGGTCGGCCTGACTCTCGAGGGGGGAGACGAGCCCACGCCGGCGCACTATTCCGCGGTCCTGCGTGCGGCGGCGGATCGGCCGGACAAGCAACTCATCGAGACGGTGGTGCTGCGTTCTCTGAGTCAGGCCGTTTACGGCCCCGACCTCGGCGGCCATTTCGGCCTCGCGCTGGCAGACTACGCGCACTTCACCTCACCCATCCGGCGCTATCCCGATCTGCTCGTGCACCGTGGTATCCGTCACCTGTTGCGCAAGGGCAAGACCTCCGACTTTGCCTATTCGCACGGCGACATGGAATCCCTCGGCGAGCACTGCTCGATGGCCGAGCGTCGCGCTGACGACGCGACCCGCGATGCGGTCGCCTGGCTCAAGGCCGAGTACATGCAGGACAAGGTCGGCGACGTCTTCGACGGCGTGGTGTCCGGGGTCACCGGGTTCGGACTGTTCGTCGAGATCGTCGATGTCTTCATCGACGGGCTGGTGCACGTGACCAGCCTCGACAACGATTTCTATCACTTCGATCCGGTCCGGCACCGTCTGACCGGCGAGCGCGGCGGTCGGGTGTTCCGGATCGGCGACCGCCTGCGAGTCCAGGTGGTGCGCGTGAGTCTGGATGACCGCAAGATCGATCTGCGCCTGGTCGACGAGGAGCCGCCCGCGGGTGAGCGCAAGTCCGGACGCAAGCGGTCCGACGCGGCCAAGGCGGAGTCCGGAGCGCCGCGGCGCGCGTCCAGGCGGCGCGGCCGGGCGCCGAAACCGGAGCAGGCCGGCAGCGGTGCCCCCGCGTCGGAGCAACAGTCCCCGGCGCCACCTCCGGAGACGCCCGCCCCCCCGAAGCCGTCCGGCACCGGAACAACGCGTCCGCCGCGGCGCCGCGCGAGGGATGGCGGGGTGGCCGCGGATACCGGCGCGAAGGCGGCAGGGCCAGAAGCGGCCGTCGGCCAGGGGACCGCGCCCGCACCGGATGCGGGCACGGAGCCGGTGCCCTCCGGCGAGCCCGCCCCCCGGCGCCGGCGCCGGCGCACGCAGCCCGCGCGCGAGGTGGCAATGCTGATCCGGCCATCGGGAAGGGCAAAGACCGAGCCGGGCCCCGCCGGGGCGACCGAAACGGGTGACTCCGGTGCAGGGAAGGGCGGCGGCGAAGGAGGGGATCGGAAGCGGTCGAGCCGGCGGCGGCGTCGCGACTCGTGAGCCGCGACGAGGTCGTTGGCGGGCTGCACGCGGTGGAGTCGCTGCTCGCACACGCACCTGATCGGGTCAGGCGTCTCCAGATCGCCGCGGACAGCTCCGACGCCCGGTTGGCGGCCCTCGTCGGGCGCGCGCAGGCGCTGGGCATCAGCGTTGAGGAGCTGCGCAGGGAACGGCTGGAACGCAATCACGCCGGCCTGCGGCACCAGGGCGTGGTGGCCTTCGCCCGGCCGCGGCCGCGCGCGGGCGAGGCGGAGCTTGCGGACCTGGTGGCCGCGGGTGGCGACCTCTTTCTGGCACTGGACGGGGTGACCGATCCGCACAATCTCGGTGCATGCCTGCGCAGCGCGGACGCCGCCGGTGCGCGCGCCGTCATCGTGCCCCGGGACCGCAGCGCTGCGTTGACACCGGCAGCCGCGAAGGCGGCCTCCGGCGCTGCCGAGACGACGCCGCTGGTGGCGGTGACGAACCTCGCGCGCACGCTGCGCGAGCTGCGGGATGCCGGCCTCTGGGTCGTCGGCCTGGACGGCGATGCGCAGGAGCCCTTCTATCGCGTCGACCTGACGCCACCGACGGTGCTGATGCTCGGTGCGGAAGGCGAGGGTCTGCGCCGCCTGACCCGCGAACACTGCGACCATCTCGCCGCAATCCCCATGGCTGGCAGCGTGGCCAGCCTGAACGTCTCCGTGGCGGCCGGCGTGGCATTGTTCGAGGCCGTGCGCCAGCGTTCCGCCACCGCATGACCCCGGGGACCGATTTGCAGATCTGTCCCCGGCCATTGGCAATCCTGTCCGCAAGCGGAAGAGGGGGGAACTGCGCGACCTTCACGCTGAGCCCCGCCGTGCGGCCTCACGCGCGGTCCGCGCTTGTGCGCTGGCCGTGGATCGCCTATCATCTCGCGCCTTTCTCGCCGGTTTCGGCGACTTCTTGCCTCACCGACAGGCCCTGGGTCGGGGATCCATCCCCGGGCATGGACGGGAGGCTGTTACCCGCAAGGAGTGAACTGCATGCGTCATTACGAAGTGGTGTTCATGGTCCATCCGGACCAGAGCGAGCAGGTTGCGGCGATGATCGAGCGTTATCGCGGCATCGTCGAGGCCCAGGAAGGCGTGGTACACCGCCTGGAGGACTGGGGCCGTCGTCAGTTGGCCTACCCGATCCAGAAACTGGTCAAGGCGCACTATGTGCTGATGAACGTGGAGGTGGGCGAGGAAACCATCGAAGAGCTCGTCAGCGCCTTCCGGTTCAACGATGCCGTGCTGCGCCACCTGGTGATGCGGATGGAAAAGGCGGAGACCGAGCCCTCGCCCCTGGCCAAGGGCCGCGAGGAGGAGGAGAGTCCGAAGGGCCGCGGGCGCCGCGAAGAACGCGGCGATCGCGATGGCGGCGGGGAAGCAGAGGAAAAGGCCGGTGCCTCCCGCAGCTGATCCGTTGTCCGTCTCCGGATTTCTTTTTCTTCGTTTCAAGGAGTTATCGTAATGGCCCGTTTTTCCCGTCGCCGCAAGTACTGCCGCTTCACCGCCGAAGGCATCGAGTACATTGATTACAAGGACCTGAACCTGATCAGGAACTTCATCACCGAGACCGGCAAGATCGTGCCCAGCCGGGTCACCGGCACCAGCGCGAAATATCAGCGTCAGTTGGCGACCGCCGTGAAGCGCGCCCGTTTCCTCGCCCTGCTGCCGTATACCGACAACCAGTTCTGACGCCTGCAGGAGCGCAGGGGACGCCAATGCGAGTATTGGCCGACTTTGCCATGCAGGGGCGCTGGCGGGCCGTGGCCGTGGCGGCCGGCCTCGGTGTGCTCGGGATCTTCATCCCGCCGGTCGCCATCCTCAGCGCGGCCGTGGTTGCGCTGGTGGCGTTGCGGCTCGGTATGGGCCAGGCACTGTTCGTCGCCGGCTTCGCGGCCCTGATTCTCGGCGCCCTGGTGTTTGCGATGATGGGTGGCTCACCGCTGATCGGCGTGACGGCGGGCCTCGCCCAGTGGCTGCCGGCCGCGGCGATGGGCGTGGTCCTGCGCCAGTCGGTCTCCTGGCGAGCGACCCTCTCCATGGCGGCACTGGTCGCCGGCGGGCTGGTTCTGCTGGTGCGGCTGCTGGTGCCGGATCTGGAGAGTGCGTGGGTGGCTGCGGGCCGGGAGATGCTGGCGCCCTTCGTGGATGGCAACGGTCCGGCCGAGGAGGACGTCGAGACGGCGCTGACCGCTATTGCACCCTTCCTCACCGGGATGCTGGCCGGGATCTTCCTGCTCGGCATGGCGATCAGCCTGCTGATCGCCCGCTATTGGCAGGCCCTGCTGTACAACCCGGGCGCCTTCGGTACCGAGTTCCGCGAGTTGCAGATGGGGCGCGGTCTGGCCGTCGCGGTGGTGGTGCTGGCGCTGTTCGGTCAGCTGGCGGACCAGCCTCTGGCCCTGGAGCTCGCCTTCATCCTCGGCGTGGTGTTCTTCCTCCAGGGACTGGCCGTGATGCACGGGCTCACGCATGCGCAGGGGATGAGCAGCTTCTGGCTGGTGGGGATGTACGTGCTGCTGGTGCTGGCATTGCCGCAGATGTTTCTGCTGATCGCGGCGCTCGGGGCGATCGACGGCGTGGCGCGGCTGCGCGAGCGGTTCCCGGCACGGGGCCGGAACGGACAGGACTGAACCGTTCGGTGGTTCGCGTGTACACTCTCGGCAAGCGATCTGGATGCCTCGGGGATCGTGGCGACACGCTAAGGCCGAAAGATGCCCTCTCCTCAACCCTCTGCCAACGGTGGGAGAGGGGGATGATGGTGCGCAACGCGCGCGGTTTTCACGTTAACTGAGTTACAGGAAAATCAAGATGGAAGTCATTCTGCTGGAAAAGATCGACAACCTGGGCGCCCTCGGCGACAAGGTCCGTGTCCGCCCGGGCTATGCCCGCAACTACCTGCTTCCGCAGGGGAAGGCCAAGTTCGCCACGCCGGAGAACATCGCCGAGTTCGAGGCCCGTCGCGCCGAGCTCGAGCGGGCCGCGGCCGAGGCGCTGGCTGCGGCGGAGGCCCGCCGCGCGTCGCTCGAGGGCATGGTGATCGAGATGAAGGCCAAGGCCGGAAGCGAGGGCAAGCTCTTCGGTTCCATCGGGGCCGGTGACATCGCGGACGCGGTCACCGCACGCGGCGTGGAGGTGGAGAAGCGCGAGGTGCGCCTGCCCGAGGGCCCGCTTCGGCAGACCGGCGAGTACGAGATCGAGCTGCACCTGTATGCGGGCGTGAATGCGGAAATCCGCGTCATCGTGATCGGCGAGGAGTGAGCGCAGGCGGGCCCCGGTGCAGGCCGGGGCCGGCGGCACCGCTGATCGGCAACGCAGCACGGTCATGAGCCAGGGTCTTCGCGTACCACCGCATTCGGTCGAGGCCGAGCAGTCGGTTCTCGGCGGGCTGATGCTGGACAACGACGCCTGGGACCGCATTGCCGATCGCATCGGCGCGGACGATTTCTACCGTCACGACCACCGCCTGATCTTCCGGGCGATCGCCGCACTGGCGGATCGCAATGCCCCCTTCGACATGGTGACTGTCGCGGAGCAGCTGCAGAATGCCGGCGAATTGCAGGATGCCGGGGGGCTCCCCTACCTCGGGCAGCTTGCAAGCCAGACACCGAGCGCCGCGAACATCAAGGCCTACGCGGACATCGTTCGCGATCGCTCCGTCCTGCGCTCCCTGATCTCGGTTGGTACCGAGGTGGCCGATTCGGCGTTCGCGCCGGAAGGCCGTCCGACCCGGGAGCTGCTCGACCTTGCCGAGCAGAAGGTCTTCTCGATCGCGGAGCGCGGTGCGCGCGGCACCCAGGGATTTCGCGGCATGAAGCCGCTGCTCGCGGCCGCCGTTGAGCAGATCGAACATCTGTTCGAGAGCAAGAGTCCGATAACCGGCATTCCCACGGGGTACCAGGACCTCGACGAGCTCACCTCCGGCCTGCATCCGGGAGATCTCGCCATCGTCGCCGGAAGGCCATCGATGGGGAAGACGTCATTCGCGATGAACATCGGCGAGTACGTGGCGATGAAGACCGCGAAGCCGATCGCGGTCTTCAGCATGGAGATGCCGGGAGAGCAGATCGCGATGCGCCTGCTGTCCTCGATGGGGCGGATCAACCAGCAGAAGCTGCGCTCGGGCCGGCTCGACGACGCCGACTGGCCGCGGCTGACCAGCGCGGTCTCCATGCTCTCCGAGGCGCCGCTGTTCATTGACGACACCCCGGCGCTGTCGCCCACCGAGTTGCGTGCGCGCTCGCGCCGGCTGATGCGCGAGCACAAGGGACTCGGCCTGATCGTGGTGGACTACCTGCAGCTGATGCAGTCCCCGGGCTCGCGCGAGAACCGGGCGACCGAGATCTCCGAGATCTCCCGGGCGCTGAAGGCGCTGGCCAAGGAGCTGAGCGTTCCGATGATCGCCCTGTCGCAGCTCAACCGCTCGCTGGAGCAGCGCCCGAACAAGCGCCCGGTGATGTCGGACCTTCGCGAATCGGGCGCGATCGAGCAGGACGCGGATGTGATCATGTTCGTATACCGCGACGAGGTGTACAACGAGGACAGCGCGGACAAGGGCACCGCGGAGATCATCGTCGCGAAGCAGCGCAACGGGCCGATCGGGACTGTGCGGCTGACCTTCCGGGGACAGTACACGCGTTTCGAGAACTACCATCCCGACGTCTACGGGGTCGGCGCCGAGGCGTGAGGCGGGCGGCCGCCATGCGCAGGAGTGTCGGGGCGCTGCGCCACAATCTCGCGCGGGCCCGTGCGTTCGCCCCCGGACGCAAGGTCTGGGCGGTGATCAAGGCGGATGGCTACGGCCACGGCATGGAGTGGGCGGCCGCCGCGCTGACCGGATATGCCGATGGTTTCTCGGTCTCCTGCGTTGACGAGGCGCTGGCGCTGCGCACCGCCGGCGTCGCCGCGCCGGTCCTGGTGCTGCAGGGCGCGCGCACGGCCGCCGAGTGGGATCTGTGCTCCCGGCACGGCCTGCAGCCCGTGCTGCACGACGAGGCACAGCTGGCGGTGCTGGCCGGCTTCCGCGGCGAGCTGCCCGGCCTCTGGATCAAGCTCGACACCGGCATGCACCGGCTCGGGTTTGCCCCGATCAAGGCGCAGATCCTGTTTCAGCAGCTGCGGGACCATCCGGCCGCTCGCCGGGGTCTGCACTGGCTGACTCACCTCGCCTGTGCCGATCAGATCGCGCACCCGCAGAACGCGGAACAGCTGGACCGCTTCGGCCACGCGGTGGCCGAGCTGCCCGGTCAGCGCAGCGTTGCGAATTCCGCGCTGGTGGTCTCCGGAGGGGCCGCCGGCGGCGCATCCGCCGAATGGATCCGCCCGGGGATCATGCTCTATGGCCCGAGCCCGATGGCCGGCGAGGTGGGTCCCGCGCGCGAGCTCCGGCCGGTGATGACAGTCACCGCGCCGCTGATCGCGGTGAAGGCGCTCGAGCCCGGGGCCTGCGTGGGTTACGGGGCCACCTGGACCGCCGACCGGTGCACCCGGGCCGGCGTAGTCGCGATCGGCTACGCCGACGGCTACCCGCGCCACGCGCCCACCGGCACCCCGGTGCTGGTGCACGGCCGCGAGTGCCCGGTGATCGGACGGGTTTCCATGGACATGCTGGAGATCGACCTGACCGGCGCCCCGGACGCGGTCGTCGGGGACACGGTGACGCTTTGGGGCGAGGGTCTTCCGGTCGAGCGGATCGCCGAGGCGGCCGGAACGATCAGCTACGAACTGCTGACCCGCGTGGCTGGTCGCCTGCGCGTGACCGAGGCCTGAGGAAGATCCACCCCACGGACCACGGTCAGGTCACGGCGTGATCCGGCGCGACGGCCTCGTAGCGGTTCAGTACGCGCTCCGAGGCCGCGTCCACCTCGGCCAGCGTCACCGGGTAGCCCCAGAGATTCGCCAGGTGGCGCAGCACCATGCGGCTGTTGCCCGGTTCCAGACGGCGGCCGTCCACCACCCGGTGTTCCAGCATCAGGTGGCGGTCGCCGGCGAGATCGACGTCCACCACCTGAATGTCCGGCTCGTGGCGCGCGAGGTCGTAGTGACTGGCCAGGGCCCTGCGCACCGCCCGGAATCCGGACTCGTCATGGATGGCCTCGACCTCCATCGCGTCGGCGTCGGTGTCGTCGAGTACGGAGAACAGCCGCCATTCGCGCATCAGCCGCGGGCTCAGAAACTGCAGGATGAAGCTCTCGTCGCGATACTCCGCCCAGGCCGTCTTCCAGGTGCCGAGCACGTCCCGGCTGCCGGCGATGTCCGGGAACCAGCGCCGGTCCTCCGCGGTGGGCGCGGTGCAGATCCGCTCGAGGTCCTTCAGGATGCCGAAGCCGAGTGCATAGGGGTTGATCCCGGAGTAGCGCGGGTCGTCGAACTCCGGCTGGAAGACCACGCTGGTGTGTGCATGCAGGAACTCCATGAAGGCGCCGTCGGTGATCTGGCCGGTCTCGTGCAGACGCGTCATGATGGCGTAGTGCACGCTGGTGGCGCAGCCCTCGTTCATTACCTTGGTCTGCTTCTGCGGGTAGAAGTACTGCGCGACGAGCCGGACGATCCGCAGCACCTCGCGCTGCCACGGCGCTAGGCGCGGGGCGTGCTTCTCCAGGAAGTACAGGAGGTTCTCCTCCGGCAGCCCGAGGCGGGTCTGCCGGGCATCGAGATCCGGATCAGAACGGTCCTCGCCGGTGTCGCGGTCGGGCAGGGTGCGCCAGAGGTCGCTGAAGCTGCTCTCCTGGAAGCGCTGACGCTCGCGCTCACGCTCGAGTTCGCGCTTCAGGTTCAGCGGCCTGGGCCGCGGGTAGCGATGCACTCCGTGGGTCATCAGCGCGTGAGCTGCATCCAGCACGCGTTCCACGGCGGCATGCCCGTAGCGCTCCTCGCAGTCGGCGATGTAGCGCTTTGCGAAGTCGAGGTAGTCGAGGATGGATTCGGCGTCGGTCCATTCCCTGAACAGCTGGTTGTTCCGGAAGAAGTGGCTGTGTCCGAAGGCGGCGTGGGCCATCACCAGCGTCTGCATGGTCATGGTGTTCTCTTCCATGATGTAGCAGAGGCAGGGGTTGGAATTGATCACGATCTCGTAGGCCAGCCCGGTCACGCCCTTGCGGTAGAGCATCTCGTCGCGGGCGAAGTGCTTGCCGAAGGACCAGTGGCGGTAGAACAGCGGCATGCCCATCGAGGAGTAGGCGTCCAGCATCTGCTCCGAGCTGATCACCTCGACCTGGCTGGGGTAGGGCTCGAGCCCCATCTCGTCGACCGCGATGCGCTCGATCGCGTCGAAGGCGCGGCGAACCCGCCGGTAGTCCCAATCGGGCCCATCGTAGAGCAGTCCTGTGTCGGCCCCGAGATCGTGTGCCATCGTCAGCCCCGGCGCTCCACCGGCGTGAACAGGTCGCGGAACACCGGAAAGATTTCGCCGCGCCGCCGGACTCTCCGCATCGCGAGCGGACGGCCGCTGCGCGCAATCCGCTCATAGACCATCCACAGGTCGGTCACGCCCCCGCGCCCGCGCTCGCCGGACACCTCAATGTAGGCGAAGTGGCGGCACACGGGCAGGATCGTGCGGTCCATCCGCTCGATCACCGCCGGGTTGTCCTGCGGGGTGTTGTCACCGTCGGAGGCCTGCGCAGCGTAGATGTTCCAGTCCTCCGGCGAGTAGCGCTCGCGGATCACCCGATCCATTTCGTCCAGTGCCGGGGACACCAGCGTCCCACCGGTCTCTCGCGAGTAGAAGAATGTCTCCTCGTCCACCTCCTGGGCGATGTGCGTGTGCCGGATGAACACGATCTCGACGTGTCGGTAGCGCCGTTCCAGGAACAGGTACAGCAGCATGAAGAACCGCTTGGCGAGGTCCTTCATGTCCTCGGTCATGGACCCCGACACGTCCATCAGGCAGAACATCACCGCCTGCGAGATCGGCCGCGGGGTGGGAACGAAGCGATTGAAGCGCAGATCGATCGGATCGATGTACGGAATCAGTCGCGAGCGCCGCGACAGGCGTTCGCGTTCGCGCACGAGCTCGCGCAGGCGCTCCGGGTCCCTGCCCGAGCGCTCGAGGCGGTCGATTTCGCGATCGAGCTCGAGGATCTCTTCCCGACGCGGGCGGTGCAGCGCGAGACGCCGCGACAGCGAGCGGCGCATGGTGCGGGTGAGGTTCAACGTGGCCGGTGATCCGGACACCGAGTAGCCGGCCCGGCGCACACCCTCCTGCTCGACCCGGGAGAGCTGGGTCCGGGCGAGGTCCGGCAGCTCCAGGTTCTCGAAGAACAGGTCCAGGAATTCATCCCGACTGATCGAGAACTGGAACTCGTCCTCGCCCTCGCCGTCCGGGCTCCCGCCACCGGGACCCGAGCCACCCTCGCCGCCATCGGGGCGTGGAATCCGGTCGCCGGCCTGGTATTCCTTGTTGCCCGGCACCACGTGGCGGCGCACGCCGGCCCCGTCGCCCTTGCGGAATGAGGGTTCCTGCAGGCCATCGGCGGGAATGCGGATCGACTCTTCGCCCTGCTGGCCGACGTCCGCGATACGGCGCCGCGCCGACACGTCGCGCACCGCGTCCAGGATCTGGCGCTTTGCCCGGCGGACGAAGCGCTGGCGGTTGGCCAGGCTCTTGTCCTTCGGATTCAGCCGCCGGTCGATGATGTTCACCACGGGGCTCGGGCCTCCGTGATCGCGAGGGCCGGGATCAGCACCGCGCCCCCACCCCAACCGTTACCCCGGGCCTCCTGCCCTCCGCCCTTCGGGTCCGCCTCCGGCGGTTCGAAATCCGCTCCCGGCGAATTTGTCGCCGCAGGCGGGGGAGGGAGATCTTCGTGCGGCGGGGTGGCACGTGTTGCCGTGACCGTCAGGCGCAGGCACCTCATGATCGTCAGCCCGCCTGCTTCACGCGCATGTACCACTCCACCAGCCGTCTGACCTGGCGCTCGGTGTAACCGCGCTCGATCATGCGCTGCACGAAGTCGCCGTGTTTGCGCTCCAGCTCCGAGTCGCCCTTGGTGCCGAAGCTGATTACCGGCAACAGGTCCTCGACCTGGCTGAACATGCGCCTCTCGATCACCTCGCGGATCTTCTCGTAGGAGGTCCAATCGGGCATCTTCCCGCCCTTGGCCGCCTGGGCGCGCAGCGCGAACTTCACCACTTCGTTGCGGAAGTCCTTGGGGTTGGCAATGCCCGCGGCCTTCTCGATCTTCGAGAGCTCCTGGTTCAGCGCGCCGCGGTCCAGCATCTGGCCGGTATCCGGGTCCTTGAAGTCGTGGTCCTCGATCCAGGCGTCGGCGTAGGCCACGTAGCGCTCGAACAGGTTCTGGCCGAAGTCGTGGTAGGACTCGAGATAGGCCTTCTGGATCTCGTTGCCGATGAAGTCCGCGTAGCGCGGGGCCATTTCCGCCTTGATGAATTCCAGATACCGGCGTTCGGTCTCTTCGGGAAACTGCTCGCGACGGATCGCCTGTTCCAGCATGTAGAGCAGATGCACCGGATCGGCGGCCACCTCGTGGTTGTCGTAGTTGAAGGTCTCGGAGAGCACCTTGAAGGCGAAGCGGGTGGAGACCCCGGTCATGCCCTCGTCGACGCCCGCCACGTCCCGGTATTCCTGCATCGACTTGGCCTTCGGGTCGGTGTCCTTCAGGCTCTCGCCGTCATAGATGCGCATCTTCGAGTACGGGCTCGAGTTCTCGTGCTCCTTCAGGCGCGTCAGCACCGAGAAGCGCGCGAGCAGGTCCAGCGTGGCCGGTGCGCAGGGTGCCTCGCTCAGCTCGCTGCCGCTGATCAGCTTCCCGTAGATCATGCGTTCCTCGGTCGCGCGCAGACAGTAGGGGACCTTGATCACCGAGATCCGGTCGAGGAAGGCCTCGTTGTTCCTGTTGTTGCGAAAGGTCTGCCACTCGGCCTCGTTCGAATGCGCCATGATCACGCCCTGGAACGGGATCGCGCCGATGTTCTCGGTACCGACGTAGTTGCCTTCCTGCGTGGCCGTGAGCAGCGGGTGCAGCATCTTGATCGGGGCCTTGAACATCTCCACGAACTCGAGCAGGCCCTGATTGGCGCGGTTCAGCCCTCCCGAGTAGCTGTAGGCGTCGGTATCGTTCTGGCTGTAGAGCTCCAGCTTGCGGATGTCGACCTTGCCGACCAGCGAGGAGATGTCCTGGTTGTTCTCGTCGCCGGGCTCGGTCTTCGCGATCGCGATCTGGCGAAGCCTGGATGGATAAATGCGCACCACCGAGAACCGCGACAGATCGCCGCCGAATTCGTCCAGGCGCTTCACGGCCCACGGCGACAGGAGCCCGGTGAGCCGGCGCCGTGGAATGCCGAACCGGTCCTCGAGGTCCTGGCCGTGGATCTCGGGGTCGAAGAGGCCCAACGGGCTCTCGAATACGGGAGAGACCTCGTCGTCGGCCTTCAGCACGTAGATCGGGTATTTCTCCATCAGGGCCTTCAGACGCTCGGCCAGAGAGGACTTGCCGCCGCCCACGGGGCCGAGCAGGTACAGGATCTGCTTGTGCTCCTCGAGGCCCTGGGCCGCGTAGCGGAAGAAGCCGACGATGCGTTCGACGGTCTCCTCCATCCCGAAGAAGTCCTCGAAGGCGGGATAGATCTTGATCGTGCGGTTCAGGAAGATCCGGCCGAGCCGTTCATCCCGGGCGGTATCCAGCACCCGGGGCTCGCCGATCGCCGCCACCAGGCGTTCCCCCGCGGTCGCGTAGAGCATGGGATCATCGGCGCAGGCCTCGAGATATCCGGCAAGCGAGGTTTCCGATTCCTGGCGCTTGCGGAAGTCTTGTGCGTAACGGGCGATCAGGGTGTCAGCAGAATCCATCGTTCGTGTTGCTCCTCCGGGGAAGGAATCGAAGACGGCTGCACCGGGGCACTGCGCGTCCTGTGGAACTCCAGAAGATTGGACGACACCCGGGCGATGCAGTTCCTCGTCGATTCGGGCTCGTTGCTTCGCAACGAAGAACCCCGCCTGGCGGCGGGGTTCTTCGACTGCACCAGGCGGGCGGTGGGGTCAGAACATGGACTTGTCGGTGGGCACGTAGCCAAGGTTGTCCTCGCCGATCCCCTTGACCACGGGCTCGTTCAGGTTGTCGATGCGGATGGTCTTCTTGTCGCGCAGGTATTCGGCCACCACGTCCCAGATCTTGCGGCCGGTATCGCCCGCCGGGTCTTCCTGCACGCTGGCCCAGCCGGCGACCACGTACTCCCGGTCCGGGTCGAGCGGCTTGCCGTCGAACTCCATCTCCAGGATGCGCTCGCCGATGCCCTTCGTCGGGTCGATCGCGTACTTCAGGCCTCCGATCCGGACCATGTCGCCGCCCTGCTGGAAGAACGGGTCCTCGTGGAAGAGGTTGTCGGCCACGTCTTCCAGGATGGTCTTGATCATCGAGCCGGTCATTACATTGCGGGTGGCCGCCGGGTAGGTCAGGCCGGTCTGGTCCATCACGTGCTCGAAGGTGATCGGCATGCCGGGCAGCACCGTGGTGCCCCAGCGGAAGCCCGGCGAGAACGCGATCTGGGCATCGAGCTGCTCGACCAGCGCGTCGACGATCAGCTGGTCGAAGGTGCCGTTGAAGTTGCCGCGCCGGAACAGCAGGGTGTCGGCCACCGCCAGCTCCTCGGAGAGCTTCTCCTGCATGTTGAAGGTCTCGCCGTCGAAGGTGACCTCCTGGTTGCGCATGGTGTCGATATAGCGCTGCATCTCGGGATCCGGATCGATCAGGTTCGAGAACACGGGCAGCAGGTGGTACTTCCAGCCCTGGATCTTGCCGTCGCGGAAGTCGAAGTCCATCACGCCGAGGAACTTGGAGTTGGAACCCGCGTTCATCACCAGGCAGGTGCCGCCGTCCGGAGTCTTCACCGGCGTCGGCGCCGGAACGCCGTCGTGGGTGTGGCCGCCGAAGATCGCATCGAGGCCCTCGACCATGCCGGCCATCTTGAGATCCACGTCCATGCCGTTGTGCGACAGCGCGACCACGATCTCCGCACCCTCCGCGCGGGCCGCATTGACCTGGCGCTGCATGTCGTCCGGGCGGATGCCGAAGCTCCATTGCGCGACCTTGAAGCGCGGGTTCGCGATGGGCGTGTAGGGGAAGGCCTGGCCGATGATCGCGACGTTGACGCCATTGATCTCGCGGATCACGTAGGGCTTGAAGATCTGGTCGCCCCAGTCGACGTCGGTCACGTTCTGCGCAACGAAGTCGATGCCGGCGGCGGCGTAGTCGTTCTCGACGACTTCCATCACGCGATCGGCGCCGTAGGTGAATTCCCAGTGGCCGGTCATCACGTCGCTGGTCAGGATCTTCTGGGCATCGACCATGTCCTGCGCATTGGTCCAGACGCCGGTACCGGTGCCGCCGCCCCAGGTGTCGCCGCCGTCCAGCAGCAGGGCGCCCGGACGCGAGGCCTTCAATTGCTTGACCAGCGTCGAGAGGTGCGCGAAGCCGCCGACGCGGCCGTATTCCTCGGCGCCGGCAACAAAATCGAGATAGGTGAAGGCGTGGGCCTTCCTGCCGCCGGGATCGATCCCGAAGTGCTTCAGGAGCGCCTCGCCGACCAGGTGCGGTGGCTGGTTGCGCATGCCCGCCACGCCGATGTTGATGTTCGGCTCGCGGAAGTACACCGGGTTCAGTTGCCCGTGGCAATCGGTGTAGTGCAGCAGGCTGACATTGCCGTATCGGGGCACGTCATACAGGTTGCGGCCATGGCTGCCGGCCAGGCCGCTGAGCGGAAATCCGGCGACACTCGCGACGGCCATCATCTGCAGGAATTCGCGGCGACTTAGTTGCATGGGAGATCAACCTCCAGTGGTCGGATTGCGGGGGAGTCGAAGAGGTATGGAAACACTCTGGTGGGCCATGCGGGAAGTTCGGTTACCGAACTTCCCGCATGGCCCACTAGGTGACGCGCGGGACCGGTGCTTCATTCCGCATGACCGGTATTCACGTTTCCGGCAGCGTTTCCGCTAGTCCTCGGCATCTTTGGCGACCTGCCGTGCCGTGTCGCGCTTGTGCTCGATGCGCTCCACGTCGCGGGCTGTCGCGTCGGAGGCCGTCAGGGCGTCGTCGAATTGTCTTATCGCCTCGCTGTACTGGCCGCGATGGAAGAAGTACTCCGCCATGGCCTCGCGGCTGACCGCGACGCGGCCAGCTGCGTCAGCCGCGTCGGCCTTGAGGCGCAGCAGCGCCGGGTCCGGGGTTGCCTGCCGGCGCAGCAACTCGTCAGCGATGCGTACCGCGTCGCTGTGGCCGCCCTCCTCGTGATGGGTCATCGCGCGCACGCGGCGGATCAACGGGTGATCGGGGTAGATCTCCTCGAGGTCGCCCAGCAGAGACAGGGCCTCGTCGAAGCGGTCCTGGTGCCGCAGCACGGACACCTCCGCCAGCGCAAGCGTCAGCGACGGCGCCTCTCGAGCCGGAATGCGTTCCAGCAGGCCCCTGGCGGCATCGATCTGATCAAGCTCCAGGTGGGCCACCACCGCCTCGTACCGTTGTGTCGGACCGGGATCGCGGGCCGCCTCGTAGGCCGCGATGCTGCGCCTGGGCTCCTCGAGCGCGCGTGCGCGAGCCTGCATCCACGGGAAGAGATCGGTGTCGTCACGGGTGAAATCCCCCGACATCTGCGCCGCTCTGCCCCGTGCGTCGCTGATGCGGCCGAGGGTCACCGGGTGGGTGCGCAGGTATTCGGGCACCGCGTCGTTGGCGCCTCGGGTGAGTTCCTGCATCCGTTCGAAGAAGTCCGCCATCGCGTGCGGGTCAAAGCCGGTCGAGACCAGGATCTGGATGCCCACGCGATCGGCCTCCGCCTCGTTGCTGCGGGTGTAATCGAGCTGGTTCTGCATGCCGAAGGCGAGACCCCCGGTGATCGCCGCCTGGCCCAGTTCCGGATCGATGCTCGCGGCGAGAATGCCGGCGAGGATCGCAAGCCCGGTGGCAAAGTTGATATCCCGGCCGCGCGCGTACATTCGCGCGATGTGCCGCTGGGTGACGTGGGCGATCTCATGCGCGATCACCGCGGCAAGCTCCGCCTCGTCGCGCGCGGCGCCGATCAGGCCGGTGTGGATGCCGACGATGCCTCCCGGCATCGCAAAGGCGTTCACCTGGCTGTCCTCGAGCGCGAGGAAGTGAAACGTACCGGAGGCCTCTGGCGCGTGGGAGGCCAGGCGGCTGCCGAGGGCGTCGATGTAGAAGGCGATCTCCGGATCGTCCACCAGCGGCATCACGCGGCGGATCTCGCGCAGCAGCGAACGTCCGAGCTCGAGTTCCTCGCTGGGGGTCAGCAGACCGCCGGAGGCGTCACCGAGGTCGGGCAGGCGCGTGGACTGTCCGTGGACGGCCGCGCCGGCGACCAGGGCGAGGAACAGGAGGCCTGAGAGAAGGGTCTTCATGCATCGAGGATCCCTGATGGCGGACCCTCGACTCTTCGGCTGGAGCCGTGGCCGCGTTACTTGCCCAGGCCGGGTGCCGACGAATAGGCCCGCATGGAATCGCGCGATTCCCAGAGCTTGGGCTTGAGCAGCGCCTCGGGGATCATGAAGCGCTTGCGATCCAGTACCGGGTGGGTGCGCACGATTTTGACTACATCATCATAGCGGAGTTTGATCAGCAGACCGACGTCCGGTCCGGAGGTGTGCCGGGCGATCATGTAGTCGTCTTCGAGGCGATGGACATAGATGTTGGCGGGGCGCAGCCGATTGTCCGCGGTGCGCAGCGTGACGGCGTAATGCCCGTCCTTACTGAATTCGTTCTTGTCCAAGACTGGTCTCCTCAGGATACGGGCTGGACGAAGCTGCGGGAGGCTAGCACGCCGGCGTGTCGTTGCCCACAGTACCCGGTTTTCGTCTCCACCATATTGGCGACTGCTAATACTTGGGGTATTCTAGCGTGCTAGACATGCTGGCGCCACGCCATCGTGGCCCGCCGGCTGCGGACTCCACTTCCAGCCATGACCGGGCCGAACGAGGCGGGGTTGCGCCAGGCTGGACCGCAACGGATCCGACGGGAGGTATGCCATGTTCGGAGTCGCGATTGAAGAAGTCACGCCGCAGACCCTCGAAGAGTGGGACGCGGAGGGTCGCGCCTACCGCCTGGTGGACGTGCGCTCGATGGCCGAGACCGCCCGCGGTGTGGTGCCCGGGGCCGAGCTGGTTCCGCTCCATCTCGTGCCGCTGCGCAAGGATGAATTCAAGGACGACAAGCCGGTGGTGCTGTACTGCCAGAGCGGTGCCCGTTCGGCCCAGGCCTGCGCCTTTCTGGCGCAGCAGGGTGTCACGGGCGTGCACAATCTGGCCGGGGGCATCGTGGGCTGGGCGAGGGCCGGCAAGCCGATTGTCGCGCCAGATTAGTACTTTCTTGTATTAGGAACCGTCTTAACCTATAAGAGCGCGTATCGTACGCAGCTGCTGTACGGGTCTGGTGCAATTCCATTGCGGCGGACTTCACTGAAAGGTTGAACCAAAATCGAACCAGGAGAACGAGTTATGGCCAATTTCGACCAAGAGCTGGATGCCTCCGGCCTGAACTGCCCGCTGCCCATCCTGCGCGCCAAGAAGACCCTGGGTGCGATGGAGAGCGGCAAGGTGCTGCACATCATCGCCACCGACCCCGGCGCGGTTAAGGACTTCCAGGCCTTCTCCAAGCAGACCGGCAATGAGCTGCTCGAGCATCGCGAAGAAGGCGGCAAGTTCTACTTCCTCCTGAAGAAGGCCTGAGGGGCGTTTGCGGCAGCATCCGGCGGCCGGCCCCTCATGGCCGGCCCCTTTTTCCCTCGAATTCCTGACTAATCCGAACAACAAATCCGGCGGTTGCCTTAAGGTAACTGGAGCGGGGTCTTAGACTCGGTCTAGGCTGCCAGTAGCAGGAAACCCTGCATCGCAACCAGCGAAGAGGTGGAACATGGCGACATATGCTGAGATGCAGCAAATCTTCGATGACATACGTGGTGACTTCCGGTACGACCACGAACTCAACGGCTGCCTGAACTGCGGAATCTGCACGGCGACCTGTCCGTCGGCGCAGTTCTACGATTACTCGCCACGCGAGATCGTCCAGCTACTGTGGACGGAGAACGTCGAGCAGATCTACGACGCGATGCAGGAGAAGATCTGGGCCTGTGCGCAGTGCATGACCTGTGCCGCGCGGTGCCCCTTCAAGAATTCGCCCGGCGGCCTGGTCGCGATCATGCGCGAGGTGGCCATCAAGCACGAGATGCAGTCGGCCAAGGACGTGCTGCGTCCCTTCGGCCGCGTGATGCTGAAGCTGATCACGACCGGTAACCAGCTGTCGCCGGACATGATCCAGCCCGATCACTTCCCCGACTGGGGCCCGAACATCCAGAAGGTCGAAGGTGATCTGCGCGTGCTGCGCAAGGCGATCCCGGTCAAGACGCTGCAGACCGTGGAGACCGCCTGGGAGGTCTCGCTGAAGACCTCGGTCGAGATGTACACCATCTGGGAAATGACCGGTGTACTGAAATCCCTCGAGCTCATGGACGAAAACCTCTTCGACGTCATCGAGGACTTCATCGACGAGAAGCGTGAGGACTACGAAGACTGGCTCGAAGAACAGGAAGAAGAAGACGACGACTGAAGCCGCCGTCATCAGCATCCGAATCCACCAGGAGCATACCGATGAGCGAACATACCCCAGGTAATCACAATCAGAGCGCACAGGGTGCAGGTGCGGGCACGATGAAGCCCGGCTTCCACAACACCGACGGGCAGGGCATCGCCGGTCACGGATCCTTCTTCCAGGCGACAGACCTGTCGCGCGAAGACGCCGTCAAGGCCACCGACTGGGTGCGCAAGCACGTCGACCGCCGCACCATCGACCTCGGCGACCGGATGGACGATGTCCGTGAGCACATGTACGAGCTCGAGAAGGACGGGCAGATCATCATCCACCGCATCGGCGACCAGCACGAGCCGGTCGGTGTGAAGACCCTCTTCGGCTGGGACAAGCAGATCCCGACCAAGCAGCTGTGGCACCACAAGTCCTGCGGTCAGTGCGGCAACATCCCCGGCTACCCGACCTCGCTGCTGTGGTTCATGAACAAGTTCGGCTTCGTGCCGGGCAAGGACTACCTGGACGAGACCGACCAGACCTCCTGCACCGCCTGGAACTACCATGGTTCGGGCATCGGCAACGTGGAGTCGCTGGCCGCGGTGTTCCTGCGCAACTTCCACCAGGCCTATGTCGCCGGCAAGCAGCATGGCCACGAGCTCGGTCACTTCTTCCCGCTGGTGCACTGCGGCACCTCCTTCGGCAACTACAAGGAGATCCGCAAGTACCTGGTGGAATCGGCCGAACTGCGCGAGAAGGTCACCAAGATCCTTGGCAAGCTGGGCCGGCTGGTTGATGGCAAGCTGGTGATTCCGGAGGAGATCATCCACTACTCCGAGTGGGTGCACGTGATGCGCGATCGCATCGCCTCCGAGCTCCAGACCATCGACGTGTCCAACATCCGCACCACCGCGCACGTGGCCTGCCACTACTACAAGATGGTCCACGAGGACGCGATCTACGATCCCGACGTGCTCGGCGGCAACCGCACTGCGATCATCACCTCCACCGCCAAGGCGCTGGGCGCCCAGGTCATCGACTACTCGACCTGGTACGACTGCTGCGGCTTCGGCTTCCGCCATATCATCTCCGAGCGCGAGTTCACCCGCTCGTTCACGATGGACCGGAAGATCAAGGTGGTGCGCGAGGAAGCCAACGCCGACGTGCTGCTCGCCAACGATACCGGCTGTGTGACCACGATGGACAAGAACCAGTGGATCGGCAAGGCCCACGAACAGGACTTCCAGGTGCCGATCATGGCCGAGGTTCAGTTTGCCGCGCTGGCCTGCGGAGCCGACCCGTTCAAGATCGTGCAGCTGCAGTGGCACGCCTCCCCCTGCGAGGACCTCGTCGAAAAGATGGGTATCTCCTGGTCCGAGGCGAAGAAGAACTTCCAGGCCTACCTCAAGGAGGTTGAAGCCGGGAACATCGAATACCTGTACAACCCCGAACTCGCGTACGGAGGCAAGGCATGACGCAGGATACGGTATTGGTCGTGGGTGCGGGGCCATCCGGCCTCACCGCCGCGGCAAACGTGACCGCCGCCGGTTACAAGGCCGTGATGGTGGAGAAGGAAGACACGCTCGGCGGTGCGCCGATCCTGTCGGGCTACGCCAAGCTGGTGCCGTCCGGCGAGTGGGCGAAGGACGCGATCGGCCGCATGGTCAAGCGCGTCGAGGACGATGCCAGCGTCACCATCCACAAGGGCGCGAAGGTCACCAAGCTCGACGGCGACGCCGGCAACTTCACCGCGACGCTGAGCAACGGCGAGTCGGTCGCGGCCGGCGCGGTGGTGCTCGCCACTGGGTTCACCCACTTCGATTCCATCAACAAGCCGGAGTGGGGCTTCGGGACCTTCGAGGACGTGCTGACCACCACGCAGATGGAGCAGATGGTCGCCGCCGGCAAGATCGCCTGCCCGTCCGACGGCCGTGTGCCCGAGCGGGTCTGCATCCTGCTGTGCGTGGGATCGCGCGACCGCCAGATCGGCCGCGAGTGGTGCTCGAAGATCTGCTGCACGGTCTCTGCGAACCTGGCGATGGAGATCAAGGAACTCTCCCCCGAGACCGACGTGTTCATCTACTACATGGACATCCGGACCTACGGGCTCTACGAGGACAAGTTCTACTGGAAGTCCCAGGAAGAGTTCAAGACGAAGTTCGTGAAGGCCCGTATCGCCGAGGTGACCGCCTCGGGTGACGGCCGCCTGCTGGTAAAGGGCGAGGACACCCTCGTGAAGCGCCCGATCGTGATTCCGTTCGACATCGTGGTGCACGCGATCGGCATGGACCCGAACGCGGACAACCCGGAGATCTCGCAGGTCTTCGGCGTCGGCCTCGAGAAGCACGGGTTCATCGAGCGTGCCGAGCACTACACCAACACCTGCGGAACCACGCGCCGGGGCATCTACTCCTGCGGCGCCGCCTATGGTCCCGAGACCATCGACGATTCCATTGCCCAGGGCGCTGCCGCGGCTGGCCGGGCCGTCGGTGACCTGCATGCGCTGGTTCAAAAGGCCAGCTGAGGCAGGGGCCGAGGCTTCCGGCTCGGGGCTGGTCCCCGAGCCGCTCCAGGTCACCTTCAACAAGGAGATCCTGGCGACGAAGCTGGGGAGCCTGCGCGCCGCGATCGCCGAGGCCGGCGGCGTGGAAGGCCTCGAGACGTTCATCGAGGCCCTGCGCAGCAAGCAGGAGGTCTTCACTCGGGTCCTCGCCAAGGGACCGGAGATCGACGGCACGGACCTGCGTACGCTTGGCGGCCTGGTGTTTACGGTCCGTCGCAAGCTGGGCCCGGCGCTGGCGGAGCGCGAGGGAGCACTGCTCCAGGGTATGCGGGAGCTGGCCGAGTCGGAACTCTCGGTCGATGACCGCCTTCATGCCTTCGCCGGAATCGCCGGCGAGGACAAGAAGCTGCGCCGCGCGTTCTGGGACTTCGCGGCGGAGATGCTGCACTTCCGGGATCCGGAGTCCGTGCCGTTGGCGGCCCGCTGGGTCTGGGACGCGGGCACGACGACCGGGGCCCTGCGCGAGTTCATCCAGGGCAACGACACCATGCGGCAGGTTCCGATCGGCGACACCGTTGCCTCGATCGAGGGTGCCCGCCGGTGGTTCTACGATGCGCTGGGCGAGGAAGGCTTCTACCGCGACATGCACTTCGTCGTCGACCTGGTGTGGGCGCAGGCCTATTCCGATTATGCCCGGTCCCTTTCGATGGGCATGGGCATGATCGATGCGCAGTTCGGAGCGCAGCAGGATCCGCTGGAACTGGTGGTGAAGATACTCGGCATCGACGCGCCCGGCGGGCGCCTCAAGGCCGCAACGGAGGAGACGCTGCACTAGGGAGAGGATCAAGCGAGGCCCGGTCGTTTCGACGGCAGCGCGGCACTGATGGGCGTGGCACATCAAACCGCCGCAGGCCGGTCCCGACGGCCCGGAAAGCGGGTGGTCCATGCCGCGCCAGAGGCAACGCAGGCCTCGCGGCTCCCGATGGGTCCTGACCCGTCGCGATGGCGGCCCGCCTGGTGTCTTCCAGCAGCGAATCAACAGCAACGTCCGGCGGAAACCGGACGCCGGGAGAGAGAACGAAATGGCGATACATGAAAAGTCACTGATCGAGGACGAGCGCCTGCTCGAACACGACTCGCTGGTGGTCGACGGCGTCGACGTCTCCGGCCACTGGAACACCATGATCACGCCGCGCACCATCAAGGACTACGACGACGACTTCGAGGCGAAGATCCAGTCGTACGTAGGCGGCGAGAACGTCCATCGCTGCTGGCAGTGCGGTTCCTGCACGAACTCGTGCACGATGTACGCGCAGAACGTTCAGTTCAATCCGCGCTACTGGATCTACCTCACCCGGCTGGGTCTCACCGACGAGCTGATCAAGGACAAGGACATCATCTGGCAGTGCGTCTCGTGCAACAAGTGCACGAACATCTGCCCCAAGGACGTCAAGCCCGAGGGCGTGATGAAGGCCCTGTCGCACTGGATGGAGGAGGAAGGCATCACCGAGAAGTCGCCCTCGCGCATCTTCGACGAGGAGTTTGCCGACCAGATCTACGCCCACGGGCGGATCGAGGACTCCAAGGTGCTCAAGAACTTCTTCAAGAAGACCGGGCAGCCGCTGGTCCAGGGCTGGCTGGTGGAGTTCAGCAAGAGGATGATGAAGGGCCTGCCCATCGCCCATGGCATGCGCATGGGCCTGAACCTGGTGTTCACGCCGAAGACCAAGAGCTGGGGCAAGACCGGCGAGGTCCTCCAGGCCTACGTCCGCGAACAGAAGGAGGCCGCTCATGGCTAAGGTTGCTTACTACCCGGGATGTGCGCTGGAGGGTTCCGGCGGCCCCTACGACCGTTCCACCCGCCAGCTGGTGAAGGCGCTGGGTCTGGAAATGGAGAACCTTCGCGACTACAACTGCTGCGGCGCGATGGAGGTGAAGAACGTCCATCCGATGCTGCAGACCTACCTGTCGGCCCGGAACATGGCGATCGCCTCCGAGCAGATGGGCATGGACACCGTAATGGCGCCATGCAACGGCTGCTACCACAACCTGAAGAAGGCCGAGTTCGAGACCGCGACCTCGCAGGATGCGATGGACACGGTGCAGGACCTTGCGCGCAAGGCGGACGATCCGGTCTACAACGGTGACGTGCGCACCCTGCATCTGCTCGAGTGGCTGATGGAGGAACTGGGTCCCGAGGGCATCAAGCAGAAGATGACCAAGAGCCTGAACGGCATCAAGATCGCCAACTACTACGGCTGCATGTACACGCGGCCGCGCCAGATCTTCCCGGAGAAGGACCAGGGACCCGGCTCCGAGTCCAGCTACAAGCCGCATTTCATGGACGACCTGCTCGCAGCCGCCGGGGCCGTGAACGTCGACTATCCGCTCAAGACCTCCTGCTGCGGCGGCGCGCATACCCTGTCGGATTCCGATACCTCGACGCAGCTGGTGCTTAACCTGCTGCAGGCCGCCGAGGATTCCGGGGCCGAGGTGATCGCGACCGAGTGCCCGACCTGCCACTCCGGCCTGGAGATGCACCAGGTCCGCGCGGAGACGGAGTTCGGTATCAAGACGGGTGTGAAGGTGCTGTACTTCACGCAGCTCCTCGGGCTCTCGATGGGCCTCTCCCCGCGCAAGCTGGGCATCCACGAGAACGTCAGCGACTCGATCGGGCTGCTCAAGGAGAAGGGCGTGATCTGATCGGCGGTGCCCGCCGGTTGTCAGCCTCGGCGGGCACGCTGCGCGCTGGCCAGTTCCCGCGCCGCGACGTAGGGTGAGCAAGGCGCAGCGTGCCCACCATTCTCTTCGGTCAAGCCATGGCGCATGGAGCAGCCGGCAGGGTGGGCAAGGCGCAGCGTGCCCACCACCCGCCACCAGGTGGCCAACGGCGATTGCAGGAGGCAACACATGGAGTGCAACGGCTGCGAGTTTCATCCGGAGCTGTTCTACGACGACGAATTCCAGATCTGGGTGCGGCGCGAGGACGACGATACCCTGACCGTCGGAATGACCGACCTGTCGCAGACCATCGCGGGCAAGATCATCCACGTCCGCGTACGCCGGCCCGGCACCCGCCGGCCGCCCGGCAAGCCGGTGGCCACCATCGAGAGCGGGAAGTGGGCCGGGCCGATCCCGAACTTCATCGACTGCACCATCGTCGAGGGGAATTCCGAGGTGCTGGAAAATCCCCTGCTGCTGAACTCCGACCCCTATAACGCCTGGGTGGCCCGCGTCGAGGCCGTGAACGGCGCCGAGTCGGCGCTCAGCGGCTTCGTGACCGGTGACGAGGCGGAGAAGGGCTATTGCCAGCGCGCGCGCGACGAGGACATTCATTGCCAGCGACGCACCCGCTGACGGAGAGGAGTTCGAGATGACCGCCGAGCACCACTACCTGGACAACGAAGAACAGACCGTCGTGATCGTGATGACGTCGGGCCCCTCCGATCCCCACCGCTGCGCCACGCCCTTCTATCTGGGATCGGTACTGGCCGCGATGGACGTGGACGTGCACATTTTCTTTACGATGGAGGGTGTCCGCCTGATGCAGAAGGGCGTCGCGGAAGAACTGAGGGCCATGGAAGGCGGCAAGCTGATTATCGATTTCATTCGGGATGCCAAGCGGGCCGGCGTGCGCCTCCACGTTTGCCACCCTGCTTTGCCGGGGTATAAAATCGACGCATCAGCCGACCTCATCCCCGAGGTCGATGAGGTGAACCGGGCCAGCGAGCTCGCCGATCTGGTGTTGCGTTGCGACAAGACGCTGAACTTCTGAGGCCGGTTCTTCCAGTTTTTCAGACAACGGGAGGGCATCATGGGTGCAGTTCGGGGTTGTGAGTTTCCTGAAGACCTGCTCTACAACATCGAGAACAACGTGTGGGTGCGGAAGGAGAGCGATGGCACAGCCACCGTTGGCTTGACCTCCTACGCCTGCTCGCTCGCGGGCACGATCGTCTCGTACACGCCGAAGAAGGCGGGGAAGACCGTCAAGAAGGACAAGTCCTGCGCGACCGTCGAGTCCGGCAAGTGGGTGGGTCCCGCGAAGACCCCGGTGACCGGTGAAGTGGTCTCCACCAACGACGCCGTTGCCGCCAAGCCGGGCCTGATCAACGAGGATCCCTACGGCGAGGGCTGGCTGGTGAAGATCCAGCCCGAGGACTGGGACGGCGAGTCCGGAGACCTGAAGACGGGCGCCGATGCGTTGTCCGCCTTCGAGGCGAAGATGGAGGCCGATGGCTTCGGCGGCTGCTGACGCCCACCGTCAGGTCACGAAACAGGCCGCCGGCGCGTGAAGACGGGCCGGCGGTTTTTTTATGGGCGCAGGAAGGGCGACGCAACGATTGCCCCGACGGGGATGAGGCGAGGGCCCAGGGCATTCGCCCTGGCCCCCTGTAGGAGCGAGCCTGCTCGCGAACGCGCCGCAGGTGCGCCAAGCGTCGGGGGCAACGCAGCGCCGCATCGCGGCTGGAAGCCGCTCCCACGGGAGGGCGAGGGCCCAGGGCATTCGCCCTGGCCCCCTGTAGG
>JAABTX010000074.1 GCA_011389655.1 Thioalkalivibrio sp. | reverse complement strand
GCCCAGCCCGCCGGCGGATTGCGGCGCTCGATCAGCAGCACCCGGCCCGGGTGGGCGGCGTGCCGGATGATCAGATCGACGGCCAGCAAGGGTGTCTCCGGATGACCTGTATTCACATCTCTCCCTCCTTTCTGATGAAGCGGCGGATATGCCGGCGCTCCCGCTTGTCCGGGCGGCGCCCGGGGCGCGCGCTGTCCCGTTGCTCCCGGCGCCGGGCGGCCTCCGCCTCGCGCCGCGCCGCGCTCTCCGCGGTCTCGGCGTACAGCTGCCGCGCCTCGGCAGCCGGACGGCGCTGCGCGTTGATGCCGAGGACCTCGATGTCGAAGAGCTCCTGGCCCCGCTGCACCGTCACCCGGTCGCCGGGGTGTACCTTCCGGGCAGGCTTGCAGCGATCGCCATTTACGTGCACCTTCCCTCCTGCAACCGCCTCGGTGGCGAGCGCCCGGGTCTTGAAGAAACGGGCGGCCCAGAGCCACTTGTCCAGGCGCAGCGAGCCGTTATCGTGATCGGATGGAGTCACGGCCCGCACGCCCGTTCAGCCATCGGGGACCGATTACCGCCGCCGTCTGGAGGTCTCATGGCCCTGCCCAATCTGCATCTGGTCAGCTTTCCCCTGTGTCCGTTCGTTCAGCGTAGCGTCATCACGCTGAAACACAAGAAGGTCCCCTTCGAGCTGACCTTCATCGATCCGAACGACCCCCCCGCGTGGTTCCGCGACAAATCCCCGACCGGGAAGGTGCCCCTGCTGCTCGTGAACCGGGATACCCCGGTCTTCGAGTCGGCGGTGATCAGCGAGTACGTCGACGAGATCGCGCCGCCCCGCCTGCTGCCGGAGGACCCGCTGGAGCGCGCGCAGGCCCGCGCCTGGATCGCCTTCGCATCGGACATGATCATGGCGATGCACCGCTGGATGACCGCACCCACCGAACAGGCCTTTCGAGAGGCCCGCGACGAGGCGGCAAAGGGCCTGGCGCGGATGGAGGAGCAGTGCCAAGCCGGTCCCTGCTTCTCCGGATCCGACTTCTCGCTGCTGGACTCGACGCTTGCGCCCGTCCTGATGCGCTACGACCTGTTGCAGGATCCGGAGAGCCCGTGGCAGCCCGTCCAGTACCCGCAGCTCGCACGCTGGTGGCAGCACGTGTCGGCATTGCCGGAGGTGAAGGATTCGACCATCGAGGACTTCGGGGAGCGGCTGGTCCGTTTCCTGAACAATCAGGAGGGCTTCGCCGGCCCGCGCCTGGCGGGGCGGCTCGCGGCACGCGGCCACTGACCGGGCCAGTCAACGACGAAGTCGATCAGCGGGAGGTCGGGTGCCGCATCCTCGCGGACCACCCGCCCCGCGACCGACACGCCTGCCGCACGCACGGTCCCGGGGTCCCCGGAGATCAGCGGGTGCCAATCGGGGAGGGGCTCGCCGCGCAGGCGAAGGCGGTAGGCACAGGTGGGCGGCAGCCACTCGAAGCGGGCCACGGACTCGATGTCGATCTTCAGGCAGTCGGGGACCCGGCGCATCCGGTTCGCATAGTCCGAGCAGCGTCCGGTCTCGCAGTCCAGCAGACGGCAGGCGAGCCAGGTGAAGGCCAGCTCGCCGGTGTCCTCGTCCTCCAGCTTGTGCAGGCAGCAGCGTCCGCAGCCGTCGCAGAGGGCCTCCCACTCCCGCTCGTCCAGCGTCCCCAGCGGCCGCTGCCAGAATGGCGCCGGCATCAATCCCGGCCCTGCGTGCCGTCCAGGAGCAGCTGGCCGGCCCGCTCGAGGCGCTCCACGACCGGCTCCCAGCGTTCGAGCGTGACGAAGTGCATCAGCACGCGGCCGCGGCCCGTCGGGATCCTTATCGCGACGGCCTGCTCCGGATACAGCCAGTAGCTCTGGTCGTCCCCGATGCGCAGGTGGCTTGCAGGCTCCCCGAATCGCGCCCGCACCAGATCGGAATCCCAGCGCGCCCGCGGTATGTAACTCATCTCCACCACCGGCGTGTCGCCAAGCATCCGCAATGCGTCGTCGCTCAGGCCGTAGCGGCGTGCACCGCTGGGCATCGGCCGATCGGAGGTGCGCTCCCCCCAGAGGTAGTCCATGTCGGCCTCGTCGAGGGCCGGGCGCAGCACCAGGTTGGCCTCGAACGGGGGAATCCGCGCATTGGAGTAGAAGGCCTCGACGGTCCGGGTTCCATCGGGTTCAACGAACAGCCGGATATCCGGCACCGGGAGGCGATCCGTCAGGTCCCGGAGCGTCGTCCGGCCGAGTTCGATGCCCAGGACGCGCGTCCGGTCCTCCGCGGGGATCTCGACCTGCCAGGGGAGGTTGTCGAACTGCTGCATCTGGGTGCGGTCCGGCATCAGGAAGACGCCGATCAGCACCAGCACCAGAATGGTGCCCAGGACCCCCCCGAGCCATCCTCCGAAACGCATCCCAACTCCCGGCACAACGGCCTTCAGAAAAATTCCCGGCCCGGCGGCCGTTCCAGTCCTGCCCGGGCCCTGCGGCGCGCGCGGGCCGCCCGCTCCGGTCCCCGCAATCGGCTGCCAAGTATAGCAGGGCCCCTGGCCTGCGGTGTCGGAGCCCGTTGGTCCCGCGCAGCCTGAACCCGTCGCCCGTCTTCGCGGCGCGGCGATCCCGGAGCATGCCCGCCGTTCACGGGCGCGCCAGCGGCGGGAGATGGAAGATCTTCGGTGCCTTGCACGTCAATTAGACTAGCGTGGTCCACCGGCACATGTGCTGGAGGCGCGGTATCCGCTACCCTGTCGTCCTCTGGATGCATCGAGCGCGCCACGCGCCACCTTCACGTCAACGGAGTCAGCAGCATGCCGTCTTTCCCGCCCCGGATGTCCCGCCGCCGCTTCCTGCAACTCGGCGCCGGATCGCTCGCAACGGCCGGTATCATTGCGACCGCCCCGCAGATCACCGTCCTGGCCGACGATCTGAACGACTTCCTCAAGGGTCCGCCCGTCGAGGACATCCCGCCGATCCAGCTCAGCGAGAACGTCTGGATGATCCATTCCGAGGAGGTCTTTCCGACCCCGCAGAACAAGGGGATGATGTGCAACATCACCTTCGTGGTCACCGACGAGGGCGTGGTGATCCTCGACAGTGGCGGCTCGCTGCAGATCGGTGAGATGGCCATCCGCATGATCCGCACCGTCACCGACCGGCCGGTCGTCGCGATCTTCGTCTCGCACTACCATGGCGACCACTGGCTGGGCAATCACGCCTTCGTGAACGAGTACGGACCGGACCTCCCGATTTACGCGCATCCGCACACGAAGGCGGAGATCGAGGGCGTACAGGGCGATCTGTGGCGGAGCCTGATGGAACGCTGGACCGAGGGAGCCACCATTGGTACCCGGGTGGTTGCGCCGAACCGCGAAATCCAGCACGGCGACGAATTCCGCTTCGGTGACGCGCTGCTGCGGATGCACCACTACGGAGTCGCGCACACCCCGAGCGACATCAGCATGGAAGTGGTCAACGACGACCTGACCTACGTTGGCGACGTGGCGATGGAACGACGGATCGCGAACATGGACGACGGCTCCTTCCAGGGCTCCATCGACTACATCGACGCGCTGCTGTCGGAGGCGGGCTCCGAGATCTGGGTACCGGGCCACGGGCGCGCCACCGACGACCTGATGCAGTGGAACCGCGAGCTCTTTGCCGGCATCTACGAGAACTGCCTGGCCTCGGTCGAGGAGATGGAGAGCATCGCCGAGGCGCGGGCGCGGGTGCTGGCCGATCCGCGGGTGGCGGAGAAGGCCGCAGAGACGCGCGGCTTCGAGGACAACATCGGCCGTTACGTCAGCCTTGCGTATCTCGAGGCCGAGATGGCGGCATTCTGAACCGGCGCCGATGACGCCGACGGCGCACGCGCCAGCCGGCCTCCCCTCCGGAAGCGTCCGCACCGACGGAGGTCCGGTACTGCGGCCATGAATCGTGCCGATCGGCTGTTCCATCTGCACGGCATCCTGCGTTCCGCGCGCCGGCCGGTGCCCTTCGACACGCTGTGCGGGCGGCTCGAGGTCTCCCGGGCCACCCTGAAGCGCGACATCCGCTACCTCCGCGACCACATGGAGGCGCCGATCCTGTACGACCGGCGCCACAACGGCTACCGCTACGATCCGGACGCGCCGGAATTCGAACTCCCGGGCATCTGGTTCAACGAAAGCGAGCTGCACGCGCTGCTTGCGACGCAGCAGCTTCTCGACAGCGTTCAGCCAGGTCTCCTGGGGACATCCATCAGGCTCTTGAAGACCAAGGTGCGCAAACTGCTGGGCGAGGGCGGGCAGCGCGCGGAGCTGGTCGCCAGCCGGGTAAGCCTGCAACCGATGGCTCCACGCCGCACGAATTTCGAGGTCTTCGGGCAGCTCTCCGGTGCCGTGTTCAACCAGCGCCCGCTCACCATTACCTACCACGGGCGAGAGCGCGATGCGCCGGGCTCGCGCAATATCCATCCCTATCGTCTGGTCCACTACCGGGACAACTGGTACGTGGTCGCCTACTGCGACCAGGCCAAGGCTCTGCGCACCTTCGCGCTGGACCGGATCCGCAGGGTCCGGCCCGCGGCGACGCCGTTCCATGATGCCAGCGACAGGGATCTCGATCATCACATCGGTGCGGGCTTCGGCATCTTTACCGGTGCGGCCCGCGCGTGGGCGGTGCTGCGGTTCACCGCTGAGCGCGCGCGCTGGGTCGCGGACGAACGCTGGCACCCGGACCAGATCGGCCGGTGGGTGGACGGCGCGTACGAATTGCAGGTGCCCTACTCGGACTCCCGGGAACTGGTGATGGACATCCTGAAATACGGACCGGACGTCGAGGTGGTCGCACCACCCGAGCTGCGCCGCCAGGTGGCCGCAAGGCTGCAGGCGGCGGCGCAGCGCTATCCCGACCGGCAGGCCTGAAAAAAAAATCGCGCCCCCGGCGGCACTGGCTCACTCTGTGAGCCACCGGCCGGGGTATAACGGCGTCAGGCCCAAACCGAGGAATGCCTGATGAATCTCCGCCGACGACATCTCCAGGCCCTGCGCACGCCCATGCTCTCAGGCCACGCCCGCCCGCGCCGCGTTGGCGGTGCCGGCAGGGGCACCTATCTGCAGCGGCTGCCCCTGGCCGGCTTCGAGCATCACGCGGCCGCGCGCCTGTGGGCCTATCTGCGCACCGGCCAGGCGCTGCTGCTCAGCCGCGAGCTGACCAATCCGGTGGATCCGCGGGCGGTGCGCATCAGCTGGCTTGGCGAGCAGCTCGGCTACCTGCCCCGTTCCGAGAATCTCCTCGCGTCCGATCTGCTGGACCACGGCGGTGAGGTGATTGCGCGGATCCACACGCTGCGCGAGACGGACGACCCCTGGGCCAGGATCGACCTGGATCTCTACCTGACGGCCCATCGGTAGCAGGGCGCGGCCCCGGATCAGCCATTGTCGCGGTTGAGCCGCTCCACCGCGTCCATCGCGGCCCGTGCGGCGGCATCGATGTCGCCTTCCCGTCCCGCGAGCGTGAGGCGCCCGAAGGCGCCCACCGCGTGCGCCTCGCACAGGGTGATGTTCGAGGCCTTCTCGGCCTCGTTGGCGGCGTAGGTGATGTAGCCGGCCGGTTCGGTCTCCAGGATGAAGATGCTCTCCCCGGCCAGGACCATCGAACCCTTGCGGTTCTGGCGGTTGATCAGCACCGCGTGGTCGGCATTGATGCCGCGGATGATCTCGTGCCAGGCGACGCGGCAGTTCTTGCGCGAGGACACATCGGCGCCCATCCAGTGCAGCACCACGTCCGAGGCCTCCTGCACGCTGGCCTGGTCGCGGTGATGGATGTTCATGGATCCGAAGGAACGCTCGACCACCTGCGAGCCGAGATGGACCGGGGCGGCCTTCAGCGCGATGTCGGTCAGCCGGTGTATCGCCATGCCCGGCTCCACCTCCAGCCACAGGCAGGAATCGCCCGGCTTGGGCAGAAATCCCTGCGACACCGTGGCCATGTACGACGCGAGCTGCGGCTGCAATGCGTCGATGAGCACGTAGGTTCGCAGGGAGATCAGGGGCGCGTCCATGGGAACAGCCGGTTCAAGTTGACTTCCTGAAGAGGGCCCCGACAAGGCCGCCGGGACGCATGAATCCGCACCTCGGAACGCCCCCGGCGGAGGTGACCAGCGCGGGCACGGTCCCGCACGGCGCGGGATGATACCGTGTTCCCGCATCGGGAGCACGGCTGCGGCCGCGGGCACCGACGGGATGCCGGCTGCAGCGCATCCCCCGACGTTTCACGCCGCATCGCGGCCGCAGGGCCGAAAACCTTACTGTCAGGGTTGAATCCTACCATGCCCCGAGGGGCGGATATCCAGACGCCGCCTCCCAACGCCGAGGGCCCGGCGCCACCCTGGCGATCAATCGCCCTACCCCGGAAGCGGGCAGAGGCGGGCGGTGCGCGCGACCTTCACCTTAACCCACACTCCCGCGCGGTGTTCGCGCGGCCCGCTCTGTGGTAACCATGGGCGCGCACACCGTCCATACCGGAGCCGCAATGAACGCACCTGAACTGCACATCCGTGTCGATACCCGCGAAAAGGGCCGGATCATCAAGCGCCTGGAAGGCCTGACCGGCGTGACGCTCGACTTCACGGAGATGGACGTGGGCGACTACCTGTTGCCCGGCGACGTGATCGTCGAACGCAAATCGGCCACCGACCTGATCCTGAGCGTGGTGGACCGCAGCCTCTGGGACAAGGTGGCCAAGCTCGGGAGCCAGCATTCGCGGGTGGTCTACATCGTCGAGGGCGACCTCTATGCCGCGCGTTTCCACCAGCAGGCACTGGACATCCACCGGGCCCTGGCGGCGATGGTGGTGGGCCACGACGTGTCCATCCTGCCCAGCCCGGATGCGGACAACAGCGGCATGCTGATCTACCTGCTCGGACTGGCCTCGGCGCAGGGCGGCGCCACCGCCGAGCGGCCCGGGAAGCCCACCATCCGCCGCGATGCCCAGCTGTATCTGCTCGGCGCGCTGCCGGGTGTGGATCCGGACCGTGCGGAGGCGCTGCTGCGGCACTTCGGCTCGGCACGCCAAGTGCTCGCAGCGGATGCCGACGCCCTGGCCGCGGTCGAGGGCATCGACGCCGAACGCGCCGCCCGCATCGCCGAGGTGCTGGAGTACAGCGCCTGACGGTTCACGCGACCCCCGCGACCCCGCGCGCGGGAGCTTCGCGTGGGAACGGCTGCAGGAGCGGCTTCCAGCCGCGATGCCCCAGCCAGACCCTGCCCGATCGCGGCCAGAGGCCGCTCCTACACGCGGGAGCTTCACGTGGGAGCGGCTTCCAGCCGCGATGCGCCCCGGCCAGACCCTGCCGGATCGCGGCCGGAGGCCGCTCCTGCGGAAACGGCCGTCAGATCCACCCAACCAGCAGCGGCACCAGCAGCGCGGTCAGGAGTGCGTTCAGGGCCATCGCGATTCCCGCGAAGGTGCCGGCGAGCTGGTTCACCTGGAAGGCGCGGGCCGCCCCGATGCCGTGCGAGGCAACGCCCACCGCGAAGCCGCGGGCGGCCCAGTCGGTTACCCTCAGCGCATTCAGCAGCGGGGTCACGATCATCGCCCCGATGATCCCGGTGATGATCACCAGGGTGGCCGTGAGCGAGGCCAGGCCGCCGATCTCCTCGGCGATCCCCATCGCGATGGGCGTGGTGGCCGACTTCGGAGCGAGCGACAGCAGGGTCTCGCGGCTGCCGCCAAGCACTCCGGCGACCGCCACCGCGGAGACCACGGCGGTGACTGATCCCGCCAGCAGCGCCGCCAGCATCGGCACCAGCAGACGGCGCACGCGGCTGAAGTTGCGGTACAGGGGCACCGCCAGCAGCACGGTCGCGGGGCCGAGCAGGAAGTGCACGAACTGGGCGCCGTCGAAGTAGGTCGCGTAGCTGGTCCCGCTGACCGCCAGGACCGCCACCAGCAGCGCAATCGCGACCGCCACCGAGTTCACCAGCGGCGACCCGCCTGTCGCCCGGTGCAGTGCGTGTCCGATCGCGTAGGCGGCCAGGGTCGCCGTGAGCCACAGCAGCGGCTCCTGCTGCAGGTAGACCCACAGCAGGTCGAAGTGGTCCGTCCCTTCCACGGGGCCGCTCACGGTTCCGGCTCCGCTTCCTGCAGTCCCATCTTCCGCATCACCCGGAAGAAGACCAGGGCGGTCACCGCAATGGTCAGGGCGGTGGAAAGGAAGAGTCCTGCCAGCAGCGGCAGCCACTCCGCCCTGATCCGCGCCACGTGCAGGATCACGCCGACACCCGCCGGCACGAACAGCAGCGAGAGATGGGAGAGCAGCACGCCCGCCACCGCGTTGAGCTCCTCCGGTACCTCCCGCAGCGCGGCGAGCGCGCCCAGCATCAACAGGGTCCCCAGCACCGGTCCGGGTATCGGGATACCCGCGGCTCGGACGATGATCTCGCCGAGCAGCTGGCAGACCAGTAGGGCAAGGATGGCATGGACCATGATCGAACTCCTGCGGAATCGCCTCGGGACAGGTCCGGAACTGTAGCGCGGAAATGTCGCCACGAAAGAACACGGACGGCACGGAAACCAAGGGTACTCAAGCTCTCTTCAATGTGCTCCCGCGTCTTCCGTGGCGCGCCTTTTCATGTTCGGGGGTGCCGACAGGTCATGAAGGTTGGCGTGGAGGATCGCGCTGCTCCCGTCCCCGTCACCTCCGGACTGGACAGCCGACCCTTGCTGCGGTGCAATAGCGGCTCCGTCAGGCGAGGCTCGGAGGGAGTGCATGACATCCGGAACCGGTCCGAAGACCGTTGATCTGGCGTTGCAGGGCGGTGGTGCCCACGGGGCATTGACCTGGGGGGTCCTGGACCGGCTTCTCGAGGACGACCGCATCGACATCTCGGGCGTCAGCGGCACGAGTGCGGGCGCGATGAACGCGGTCGTGATGGCCGACGGCCTCGACCGGGGTGGACGCGACGGGGCGCGCGAGGCCCTGTACCGGTTCTGGAGGGCAGTGAGCAACGCGGCGCTGCTGTCACCGGTACAGCGCAGCCCCTGGGACCGGCTGACCAGCAATTACAGCCTCGACCACTCCCCCGCCTACCTCTTCTTCGAGCAGTTGACGCGGCAGTTCTCCCCCTACGAGTTGAACCCGCTGAACGTCAATCCGCTGCGGGATCTGCTCGCCGATCAGGTCGACTTCGGCCGGGTCAACCGGTGTCCGGATCTGCGCGTGTTCGTGACGGCGACCAACGTCCGCACCGGCCGCGGGCGGACCTTCACCCAACCGGGCCTGTCGGTGGACGCGGTGATGGCATCCGCGTGCCTTCCGTTCATGTTCCAGGCGGTGGAGATCGACGGGGAGGCCTATTGGGATGGCGGCTACATCGGCAATCCGGCGTTGTACCCGCTGGTGGAGAACCAGGCCACCCGGGACCTGGTCATCGTGCAGATCAACCCGCTCGAGCGCGAGGACCTGCCTCGAACCGGCCGGGACATCGTGAACCGGATCAACGAGATCACGTTCAACGCCAGCCTGGTGAAGGAACTGCGGCTGATCGAACTGCTGCACGAGCTCATCGCGGTCGAGCAGCTCGAATCGGAGCGCTACCGGGATGTCTTCGTGCACCTGATCCACGCCCACGAGGAACTCAAGGACCTCGACGCGTCCAGCAAGCTGAACGCGGAGTGGGGGTACCTGCAACACCTCAGGGAACAGGGCTGGTCGTGGGCGGACCGCTTCCTCGAGCGCCACTACGATGACCTCGGGGTGCGGGCCACCTTCGACCTGAAGGCCCTGTTCGCCAGGGACAGCCTGCGTCCGCCGGCGACGGACGAGCCGGGGGATCCGCCATGACCGGTCTTCTGGTGGTGGGGGCCGCCCTGGGGCTGCTGATCTACCTCGCCTATCGGGGCGTCAGCCTGCTGATCCTGACCCCGGCGCTGGCGACCTTCGCGGTCGTCGCGACCCGGGAGGGCCACGCGCTGGCCGCCTACACGCAGATCTTCATGGGCGGCGCGGGTGGCTTCATCACCCTGTATTTCCCGATCTTCCTGCTCGGCGCGGTCTTCGGAAAGCTGATGGAGGACTCGGGCAGCGCCCAGGCCCTCGCGAACGGCATCATCGCGAAACTCGGGGCCAACCGCGCGATCCTCGCCGTCGTGCTTTCCGGCGCGGTGATGACCTATGGCGGCGTGTCACTGTTCGTGGTCGCCTTCGCGGTATTCCCGATCGCGGCGGCCCTGTTCCGGCAGGCCCACATCCCCAAGCGGCTGATCCCCGCGGCCATCGCGCTGGGCGCCTTCACCTTCACGATGACCGCATTGCCGGGCACGCCATCGATTCAGAACGCGATCCCGATGCCGTTTTTCGGCACCAGCCCCTTCGCGGCGCCGGGACTCGGCGTGATTACCGCGGTGGCGATGTTCACGCTCGGCATGCTGTGGCTCCAGCACCGGGCGCGCAGGCTCGCGCACGAGGGCTACGGCGACCATCCGGACGCCGCATTCGCGCCGGACCGCGAGTTGCGGGAGAAGGCGGCCGGCGAGGGCTTCGACCTGATGGAGCTGCCGGTGGAGAAACCGCCGGTGGGGCCGCCGTCGTTCCCGGTCGCGCTGCTCCCGCTGGTCACCGTGATCGCGGTGAACCTGCTGTTCACCTTCGTGGTGATCCCGCGCATGGACACCGAGTTCCTTGCCCTGCCTGTGTACGGGGAGACGGACGTCGAGGAGGTGCGCGGCATCTGGGCCGTGATCGCCGGGCTGGTGTCGGCGCTGTTGCTGCTGGTGACCATGAACTGGCGCAGGCTCCCGCAGCTGAAGCAGAGCCTCGACAACGGGGCGAACGCGTCGCTAGTCCCGATCTTCAATACCGCGAGCCTGGTCGGCTTTGGCGCGGTGATCGCGTCGCTGAGCGCCTTCCTGCTGATCCGCGACAGCGTGATACAGCTCGGCGGCGACAACCCGCTGATCTCTCTGGCCATCGCGGTGAACGTGCTCGCGGGCATGACGGGTTCCGCATCGGGTGGCATGAGCATCGCGCTGTCGACCCTGGGGGACACCTACCTGGAGATGGCCCGGGCCGCCGGCATCCACCCGGACCTGCTGCACCGGGTCACCGCGGTGGCCACCGGAGGGCTGGACACCCTGCCCCACAACGGCGCGGTGATCACATTGCTCGCGATCGCCGGTCTCACGCACCGCCAGGCCTATTTCGATCTGGCCATGGTCGCGATGCTGGCCCCGTTTCTGTCCCTCCTGCTGCTGATCGGGCTCGGCACGCTCTTCGGCAGTTTCTGACTCCTGCGCAGTGGTGGCGCCGAGGGACGGGGACACGCGGGGGAACGGGGACCGCGGGGGGGGGACGGGGACAGATTTACAAATCTGTCCCCGGTTGGGTCCCTGGACAGGGGGCGTCAGTTCCGTGCCGGCAGTGCGTTGAATGCCTGCATCCGGACGAGGCGCTGCAACCGGGTGGCGTCGGGCGATCCGAGATGCCAGAGGAGGGGGATCGCACGGCGCCCCAGCTCCTCGATCGCACCAACGCAGAACCCGCTGGGGCTTCCAATCCGGGGCGGCAGTGCAAGGTACACAGTGGATCCGGAGACCTGAATCCAGAGCCCCGACGCCTGCAGCAAGCGCCAGTCGAGGCGATCCTTCCACTCGTCCGGCAGCAGCGCGGCATCACGGTGCAGAACCCATGCATCGGGAAGACGCCGGGCGATGGCGCCGCCAATCCTCGAACCGAGGAGCTTGTCGAGCCACCACCGCGGGCGCAGGCGGAAGGCCGGCAGCTCGGTCGAGACCTGCGCCGCCAGGACCACGAACGGAGCGGCCGCTCGGCGCAAACCCCTTCCGTCACGGTAGGTCGCGTATTCGAACACGGCAGGCAGACCGCCCGTCCCGGAACTCACGAGGCTGCGCTCCGCCAGACTGTTCTCCGCTGCAGTGCCGGGCCGCTCGTGAACGATGAAGGGTTCCGGCAGCGACAGGTAGGGCGCTCCCAGCACGCGGTAGCGCATTCCGAGCCGCGCACCCAGCGCCGACAGGGTGCCCGCGTCCTCCAGGAGCCGGCGGTGCACGCGGAACGAGGTCATCAGGGCCAGGCCGGCGAAGCCCAGCGAGAGCACGAAGAGCAACGGGATCTGCAGCCATGGTGTCATGTGGTCTCCTCCGCTAACCGTTTCGTGGCGCGTTGCCGGTCGATCAAAGATCAGGATCCCCGCACGGTGAAAGACGACAGCGGGCCTCCCTCCATCAGGCAGGTGGATACCAGCTGCCAGCGGCCGGACGCTGGCCCGGTGGTGGCCAGGCCCGTCCACCCGCCCCATCCCGGAGCGGACGGCGAAGAACGGTGCCGCCCACCCCTGCCACCGGTCGGGAGCATCGCCTCGACCACCAGCTGCCAGACATCGGACGCGAGACCGGAGCCCGCCTCCGGTCCCGTCAGCGCCAGCAGCACCGTTCCGTCCGCTCCGAGCAGCTGCACGCCCAGGCGTCTGCGAGATCCCTGTGCACGACTGACCACCCGCGCCTCCACCACGCGTTCCAGATCGATCCGGATCCGGCTCCCGGCCGCGTCCAGCACCAGTCGCGGGCCATTCGAGCGATATCGCACGGATTCGGCCTGAACCGACACCTGGCCGCTTCCCGGATCCAGGGAGAACTCCACGGGGATCTGCCGCTCATCCACCACTTCCAGCAGCGCCGGAAGCTGCGCGGTCGCGACGGGCCAGGCCGAACCCCTGGAAACGAACCGGTGGATCTCCATCACCGCACCCCCCGCGCCCGCGAATCGTGTTCCGGGTTTGCGGCGCCACCCCCCGCGCCCGGCATCAGAGCGGCACGTGGTGTTCGGATGAGGAGGCGACCTGAGACGAGGGTGGCGCGCGTGATCGCGGGCAGTGGTTTGCAGGACATAGCTTGCTCCCGGGTTGTTGGCGGCGAGACCATCCTGCTGGCGATGCGTGGCGCCCTGTGACGGGCTCCACGCTGGCTGGCGTTGGGCCGAGTTCGACTCAAACACGAGCCTTAATGAGAATGATTACTGTTATTGATCACCCATGTCAACCCTGCCTCGCGGGCCTTCTGTCACCCATGCTGCGCGAGCCCGGATCTGGGTATTGGGAGGGGTCGACTGATGATCCGAGCCGCCACCGGCGCGAGCCCTGGCGATCCGGCGCAGTTCACGCGACACGAATCCCTCCTGGGGCGCCGGCATCGTGCGGTCGTCCGGGAATGGCGGATGAGCTGGGAAAAAAAGGGCTGCCTGGCTGGCGGACCGTCAAGCGCGGCGGCGGGCTGAGCAGCAATCCCAGCGAAGGAGGCGTCTGGAGAGGTCGCGCAGCAGGCGTCCTCCCCGCTGCACCTGGAATGATACGCATTATTGTTTTCGAGTCAAGAAGCGCGGTGATCCAACCCGGTGTCGCCAGGTCAACCCGGGACCGCACCCGCAGGACTCGGCCATTGGT
>JAABTX010000073.1 GCA_011389655.1 Thioalkalivibrio sp. | reverse complement strand
CGGCTGGAAGCCGCTCCTACGACCACCGCGAGCTCCGAAGCCATTGTGGGAGCGGCCTCTGGCCGCGATGGCCTTAGAGTGCCTTCGGGCGCGGGGGGATCGCGGCTGGAAGCCGCTCCTACGACCACCGCGAGCTCCGAAGCCATTGTGGGAGCGGCCTCTGGCCGCGATGGCCTTAGCCCGGCGCGCGATCGCGGCTGGAAGCCGCTCCTACAGAAGCCGCTCCCACAGAAGCCGCTGCCATACGCCATCCTAGGGGGCCCTCGGCTCGAGGCGCAGGGCGTCGAGCCACACGGTGCCGGCGAGGAAGCGGTCGAAGTGATGCACCGACGGGTCGCGCCGGAGCCGCAGGTGCAGCAGGGAGGGCTGGTCGGATCCGTCGAGCTCGACGCGAAACGGCGTCCAGTCGAAGCTTGGCGCGGGCACGTCAACGCGCACCGGATCCCCATTGCCGGGCCGGACATCGAGGTACGGCAGCGCCCGGGTGGTCAGCCGCTCGGCCCGCCAGTGGCCGGAGAGGACCCAGCCACCGGGGTTGGCGGTCACCGGAACGCGTATCGAGGGCCGCATCAGCCGGAGCGTCTCCTTGCCGTCGAACTCCAGCCGGAGGCTGGCCGGCTCGCTGACGAGGCGTCGCGTGTCCAGGATTGCCTGGCTGCCGGCGGGCATGCGGGTATCCCACTCGAGGGCGCGTCCGCTCCCGACAGGGTGCAGAAAATCGCCGTTTGGCACCTGCCCCGGCCGGTAGTCGGGATAGGTCTCGCTCCACGCGGTCATCGCGGCCTCGACATCGCCCTCGCCCAGCGCCAGGTCCACGAAGTCGAGGAGCGCCGCGTCGCCTGCCGGCCGGGGCCGCGGCAGGCGCTCCCAGGCCGCACGGGCCAGTGCGGTCCGGCCGTGCTCGCGCGCGTAGCGCAGCACCGCCGACAGGTAGGCCTCCCCCTCCGGTACCACGCGGTCGAGCAACGCGTCCGGATCCTGGATCCAGCGGCCCGCGGCGAACAGCACCTGCCCGGTCGCGCGGGGCTGCCCCTCCAGCCACCGGCGGAGGTGCACAGCGGCCCGGTCCGGCTCGCCCAGCAGCTGCGCGAGCGTGGCCGCCCGCCAGCGGCCCTCGCGGTGCCCCGGCTGCACGGCGACCGCGGCCTCCAGGTGGGCACGCACGAGATCGGGATCGCGGCCGAGGTCCCGGCCGATGATGGCGCGGGTGTACCAGCGGCTGTGGTCCACCGGATAGCGCTGCAGTTGCCACGCGAGAAAGGAGTCCGCCATCCCGGGGTTCTGCCGCCAGTTCGCCTCCACCATGGCCGAGAGGCGCCGCCCGGCAAACCCGCCCCAGGGCAGTTCGACCCGGGCTTCGCCACCTGTGGCCTCCAGATCGAGTTCCACCGCACTCAGGGCCCGGTACTCGAGCCCGGCGATCGCGATCGCGGCCAGGCCGGCGACGGCGAGGAGAAGCCAGCGCGGGGAGATCGACTTCAGCATCCTGACCCCCTGTTCAGGAGGCCTTGCTGATCGGCAGCTTTCCGGGTTCTTCCGACGCCGGCACCTCGCGGTAACCGTAGTAGTCCGACGAGCAGTAGGCGTAGTCCGGGTTCTTGAGATCGATGCGGTTGAGCACTGCGCCGAGCAGCGGGGCCTGGACCTGCTGCAGCCGCCGTACCGCCACCCGGAAGTTCTCCTTGCCGGTCTGCCCCGCCGCAACGGTCACGATCACCCCCTCGACCATGCGCGACAGCGCCACGGCGTCGGCCAGCCCCAGAATCGGCGGGGCGTCGATGATCACGTGATCGAACAGTTCCCGGCACTCGGCGATGACCCGCGACAGGCGGCTCGAGCTGAGGAGCTCCGTCGGCTTCGGCGTCGCGTGCCCCGCGGGGATCACCGACAGGCCCTCCACCTCGGTCTCGTGGATCAGCGCGCGGTCGAGGCTCGCGCCCTGCTCGGATTGCGCGATGGCGTTGGTCAGGCCGGGCGCGCGCGGCCTCGCGAAGTCCCGGTGCAGCGCGGGCCGGCGCAGGTCGGCGTCGATCAGCAGCACGCGGGCGCCGTTCTGGGCGATCACCGTCCCGAGGTTCACCGCGGTGGTGCTCTTGCCCTCGCCCTGCGAGGTGCTGGTGACCAGCAGGGTGCGCGGCATGCCCTCGGGCGTGGAGAACATCAGGCTGGTGCGCAGGGAGCGGAAGGCCTCCGAGATCGCGGAGTCCGGACGCTGCGCACTGCAGTGGCTGAGGGCGTTGCGGACACCCGGCAACGGCCGCCCCTCCCCGGCCGGATCGTTCGCCGGTTCCAGCGGCACCAGGCCCATCACCGGCAGTTCGACCAGCCGCTCGATGTCGTCGGCGTGGCGCACGGTCCGGTCGAGGAATTCCAGCAGCAGGGCCAGGCCCATCCCGATCATCAGGCCCAGCATCGAGGCCATCGCCAGATTCTTGGTCAGCACGGGCCGAAAGGCGCCGCCCGGCACCTGCGCGGCGTCGATCACCGCGATGTTGCTCTCCTGCACCCCGGCGGCAACGCCGATCTCCTTCATGCGTTGCAAGAGGCCGTCGTAGAGTTCCCGGTTGGTCTCGTGTTCGCGCCGCAGGATGTTGTACTGCACGGCCTGCTCGTTCAGGGCCATGATGCGCTCCTCGCGCTCGGCGATGGCCTGCTCCAACGCGGACTCCTGTGCGCGCAGGGTCTCGAAGCGCCCGAGGATGCCGTCCGCGATGCGCTGCTTCTCCGCCGCGATCTCCGCACGCAGCAGCTCCGTGCGCCGCAGCACCTCGGCCACGGTGGGGTAGTCGTCGAGGAAGCGTTCCGACAGCGCGGCATATTCGGTGGAGGCGTCCAGCAGCCGGGTCTGCAGCTCGGCGATGGTGGCGCTGTTGACCACCGGATCGAGGTGGTCGAGCCGGCCCTGCTGCACCAGTTCCCGCCAGCCGGCGAGCTGAACCAGCTCTCCGCGCACGCCCTCGAGACGCTCGTTCAGGCTGCTCAGTCCCTCGCGCGCCATCTCCTGGTTGGCGGCGAGATCGGAGACCCGAACCCGGCGCGCGAAGTCGGCGAGCTCCCAGTCCGAGCGCTCCAGCGCGATCCGCATCTCCTGCAACTGCTCCTGCAGGAATCGCCGCGCATCGCTGCCGGCGTCGTAGCGTCGCTGCATGGTGCCGTCGATGTACTCGCGTACCACGGCGTTCGCGACCTCCGCCGAGAATTCGCGATCGAAGCTGACGTAGCTCACGCGCACCAGCTGGGAGTTTCGCTGCGGTTCCACCTCGATGCGTCCCTGCAGACGACTGGTGGCCGCACCAACGGCTCTCTCCTCGGCGTCAGCCGCCGCGGCCTGCTGTCCGGCATCCGCCTGGCTGTCCCCCGGCCGGATGGCGCCGAGGATGAGGCGGACCAGCCCGCGCAGTTCGGCCACGATGCTGCGCTGGCGGACCTCGCCGGCCAGCTCGGGATGATCGGCCAGATCGTGGTTGCGCACCACCGCCTCGGCCAGCGAGCGGCTCGCGAGCACCCCGTGCTGGGTGGTCAGAAACTGCTGGATGCCCTGGCTGCCTCCGGGGGAGGACTCGAAGTCGTCGTAGGCGAGGATGCGTCCGACATCGGGCTTGATCTGTATGGTCGCGGTGGCGCGGTACTCGGGGAGCATCAGCAGCGTCGCCATCAGCGTGACCGCGAGCACCGTGGCCAGCACGCTGAGCACCACCGCCCGGCGCTTCAGCAGGATCCGCCAGTATTCGTGCAGATCGATGCTGTCGTCCTCTTCCGGGGCCGGCGCCGGGCGCTCGGGCAGCGCCGGCAGCCTGCCGTAATTCGCCACCGGCTTGAGGTGGTGGCCCGGTCGGTCTCGGTCAGTCCCGAAGGTCATGGATACCCCCGAACGCGGGATGTATGGCCAGGCCGCGCCCCTGGCGCGTGGCAATCACCGGGCAATGCTCGCCTCATTGCAACGGCCGCCATCCGAACAGGGCGAGTGCCGAGGCTTGGCGCCAGAAACCAATCCAGCCGGCCTTGAGGGTGCTGGTGTCAACGACGACCACATCGCCATCGCGCAGCGGCATATCCCGGGCGGGATTGTCGCGTACCTCCCCGTAGTTCACGTCGAGGTGGTTCCATTCGCCGGTGCCGGTATCCCGCCGAAGCACGCGCACCGCGGACGGATCGGCCTCGAACTTCAGCCCGCCCGCCTCGGAAACGGCCTTCAGCACGGTGATCTCCCCCCTGAGGTCGACGCCGCCCGGCCGGTTCACCGCCCCCTCCACGAAGACGAAGCCACCCCGCGGGACGTTGATCAGCGCGGTCTCGCCGAGCATCACGTTGTGCGCGGCCGCGTCTTCCATCAGCTCGTCGAGGCCCACCACCAGGGTACGGGTCTGTTGCTGGCCGTTCTCCGGGTGGCGGACCCGGTCGGTGAGATAGACCATGTCGCCGGCGTCCCGGGTGACGCCGCCGGCCATGGCCAGGGCTTCGATCAGGGTGGTCTGGCGGCTCACGGAGTAGACGCGCGGGTTGGCGACCGCGCCGACGATGGTGAACTGCTGGCTCCGGTATTCCGTGACCCGCGCGCTGGCCTGCGGGCTGCGCAGGTAGGATTCGCCGTATTTCGCCGCGACCGTCTGCTCGATCTCGTCGAGGGTGAGCCCGGCGACCGCGATCTTGCCGACCAGCGGCATCACGATGTTGCCCTGCCCGTCGACGCGATATTCGCGCGAGAGCTCGGGGACACCGAAGAACTCGATCCGGATCTGGTCCTCCGGGCCCACCCGGTAGAGGCCGCCGCCCGTGCCGGACTCCACCGCCAGCGACAGCAGCTGTTCGTTGAGGTCGGCCACCCGGGCCTCGCTGGCGACCTGTTCCTGGAACTCCTCGGCCGAGACCGCCTCGGTCGGCGCGGGCGGCGCGGAGGCGCAGCCGGCGAGGAGGAGTGCGGGGGCGAACAGGGCGGTGAGGGCCAGGCGCCAGGGTCGCGATGGGCAGGGGGACGCGGCCCCGGGGCAGGCATGGTCGGGACGGGGGCCGCTCCGTTCGCGCGCAAGGCGCGCTCCTGCAAGAGACAGGCCCCGTAGGAGCGCGCCCCGCGCGCGAAGCCCCTGCCCCGCTATCCCGGTGCCCGCGTGTGCCGGTCCGCCGGCGCGGCTGCCGCGTCCATCACGAATTGCCGAGGCCTTGGTCTTGCAACTCGCGCTCAACAAGGTACTCCGCTGCGGTGCTGCATCTGCAGGGGAATCGCGGTTACGGGCTGGGTGGCGGCTCGGTGGGAGGCGGCGCAGAACCGCCGCCACCCCCACCGCCACCGGCGGCCGCCGCAAGCCCGGCGCCCGCCAGCGCGAGCCCGCCGACCACCATGGGATTCACGCCACCGGCGGCGGGCTCCGGCGGCTCCGGCTCCGGTTCGGGCTCGGCCACCACCTCCGGATCGGGCTCGGCGGGCGGCGTTATGGCCTCGATCTGCGCGATCTCCAGGCCCGGGCCGTCGCCGGTGAAGTTGACCCGCTGGTTGGCCTCGACCCGGTAGTAGGTATTTCCGTCCGGGTCACCGATGTTCATGGCGCCGTCGCGGACGGTCACACGCAGCTGTCCGTCATCCAGGCGCTGCACGATGCCGAAGGAACCGGGGCTGCCAGACGCGGCCACGCGAACATATTCGCCATCGCCGAGGGTCGAGAGCACCTCGCTGCCACTGGTGATCACCAGTTCCATCCGGTCCTCGGGAATCGCATACAAGAGCGCCCCCTGCTCGAGGTCCACGCGGAGCACGCCGCCGTCGCGGCGCAGCGAGGCGCGGGTTTCGCGCGGAAATCCGATGCCGATGCCGTGTTCGAGGTCCAGGATCGCTGTCCCGCCGCCGGTGTCGATGCGGTCGCCGGAAAACCAGGAGTAGCGGCTGCTCGACAGCCGCATATAGGTATCCGAGTCCGCCTGCGCGACGCGGACCTGGCCCTGGATCTCGAGGCTGCCCGCCGGTCCGGCAGCGGCCGCACTGGCCAGGGTCAGCCCCAGCGCAACCAGCGCGCCCGGGAACAGGCCGGAAAGTACTGTGTTTCCAATCATTTGCCACCCCTGTGTTGAGCGATCAGTCTGGGGCGGGAGACGCGAATGTACGCCGGCCCGACTGTCGTTCGATGTCACTGTATCGGCAGAGCCGTCAAGGCTTCAAGCGGGATGCAAAAGCATCACTCGTGGAGGATCAGGCCCGGAGCCTGCGCAGCCAGCTGGCGAGCCTGCCCTTCCGGCTGGGAAGCGTGTCCTTCAGCACCGCGGTGTCCACGGCCCGGCCGTCCACCAACGCCCGCGGAAAGTCCTCGGTCAGCAGACTCGCGGTCTCCGGGGATGCCCATTGTGCGACCACCTCGCGTCCCGCACTGAGCTGCGGAATCCGGCGGCTGTCGCGGTGGGCGTCCGACGCCATCACGTGGATCAGCCCGTCGCAGACCATGCGGCGCGCCGCATTCTGAATCTGGGAGCCAAAGCGGCCGGTGCAGGATTGGGCGGTCACCTGCGCCAGGCATCCCATGTCCACCCAGTCCGCCAGTTGTTCCGAGTCACCGATCAGCTCGCGGTTGCGTTCCGGGTGCGCGATCACCGGCTGCAGTCCCATCGCCAGGAGGTCTTCCAGGATGCTGCTGGCGCCGAGGGGGACCGTGTGGACCGGAAGCTCGACCAGGACGGCCTGGTTGCGGTCCGCGATCGTGAGCGCGGTTCCCGCCGCGAGCGCTGTCGGCAATTCGGGTACGAGGTGGCACTCTGTGCCGGGCAGCACCTGCAGCGGAATTCCGTGCTCGAACAATCGGTCGCGAAACCGGGCCAGCTGTTGCCGGACGTGCCGGGCCGTATTCGTATAGACGCCGTTCAGGTGGTGCGGCGTGAGGACCGAGACGGCGATGCCGTCCTCCACCGCCAGACGGGCCATGTTCAGCGCCTGTTCGAGGTCCTTGGCGCCATCGTCAATGCCCGGCAGCAGGTGGCCGTGGAGATCCACCATGCCGTCGGAGGTCCGGCGTTGCGCGTGGGCATTGGTCATGTTCATCGACTTCCGTCGTCCTGTCGCGCGGGCGGCCGTCAAGGCCGAAGGCGGCCGCACGCTGCCACCCGGCACCGCGTGACGACGCCCCTCGGATCCCGGGCCACGCCGAAGGAGCGAGCAATGGCGCGGGGCCCGTGACACCCTGATCGGAGAGAGACTACCCGATCCGGAGGCGGGACCTGAAGACGCGCACTGCACAGCTCCCGTCTCGACCCGACCCGATATAACCCAACCTGATTTAGGTTCTAGAACTTTCTGGGAGGCTTGTCAATACGACCCGCCCTGCGCGCGCGGCGAGCCCCCATGCCTCGGCGCCCCGGGGGCAGGAGACGGCGAACCGGGGCAAATCCCCCGGTCGCCGCACGACTACACGAGACAGGCCTTGCCCCCGCAGGAGCGCGCCGCGCGCGCGAACCGGGCCTCGCGAGGCCCGGCCCCGGGACCGTAAAAACGGCCCACCGCCGGAAGGCCCTACCGAAGCTCAATCAGCCTCGTCACCGTACGCAAGCGCGGACAGCGGCCCAAGCGCCACCGATTCCAGGGACCCGGCCTCCGCGCAGGTTGCATAGTCCTTGCTCCCGGCAGCCGTGACCAGCTGCACTGCCGCGCCGGTACCGGTGTCCTCGCCGAAGCGGATCTCCGCGGCGCTGCCCGACGCCCCGGAGATCAGCACGACCCCGGTATCCGGGCAGGCACCCTCCGCGCCGTCGCTCGAGGACTCCTGGTACTCGATCGGCTTGTCCGTGCGCACGGCGATGAAGCCACCCATGCCACTGGATGCCGAGCGGCTGGACAGGGTGATCGCACCACTCTCGGTCCAGGTTGCGAAGTCATCCGGCGTGCTGTATGTGAAGTCTTCCTCAAACGAGGTGTCGAGCTGACCGATGTACAGGGGCTGGGCGGGATCGGGTGCCAGCAGGGCCTCCATCTGCGGAAACTCGATGTTCACCGTTCCCTCCTCGGAATACTCGGAGCCAGACGACTCCCAGTCGGCGACCTCGGTCCCGCTGACGGTTCCAGCGAGGACCAGTGCATCCTCGGCGCCGTCGATGGTCCCGCGCAGGTCGATCTTCGTGCCGAATTCGCCGGTCCAGGTCCCCGTGTCGGTGCCGTTGTCCGAGGTCCATCGGTCCTCGTAGGTGTAATTCTCGCTCCAGGTGCCGTTCAGCACGAGGGTCTGGCCGCCGAAATCAAGCGCGCAGTCTTCGAGGGTGATGGTGAAGCTGCCCTCCTCGTCGTAGGAGGTATCACCGCTGTCCTGAAGATAGAAGAAGTCCTCCGTAAAGGTTCCATCTACCGGGCAGTCCTCCGTGACGGAGCCGCTGCCGGAATCTTCTGCAGACGGGGTGACTGCAGTGAGCGGCTGCAGCTGGTTCCGGGACGAGCGGCGAAGCTGCTGGCCGGCCACAAGGGGGTTCGAGCCACCGAGGATGTTCTTCGTTGTGGAGGCCGTGCCCAGGGTGGCCACTTCGACGGAGGACGCATCGGGGAACAGCAACGTGTTCAATTCGTCCAGGAAGTCGCCGAACTCGCTGGAATCTTCCACCTGTGCTTGCGCGGTTCCCTCGACCGCGTCCACCGAGGAGACATCGGTCGCATTCTCAAACACACCGAGGGTGTCGACGCTCGGCTCGTTGATCGGTTCGATCGGGTCGCCGTCGTCATCGCCGCTGCTGCTACTGCTACCCCCGCACCCAACGACCAATGCAGCTACAGCAATGGGTATAAGGGCCCTGTTAATCTTCAAGATCCGTTCAATTTCCACCACTTTTTTCTCCCTATTGGCCGACAGAAGGACAAAAGACCCTCCATGAAGCAAGCTCCAAACGGCGCACGAACGCCGCTCCCCCAGGAGGCGTAGACGCAAATGCATAGGTAGGATAAACGTTCCTTCACACTGATGAAACCTCCACCCGTGCAACACCATCACCGCCGGGCCGCCGGGGTCGGACCAAGCCAAGCCACTGAAAAAGAAGATAAATTTGGCGAAAACACCCCCCATAAACCCGTTATCGGGCCGTTTTTGCCCCAAAAAACGCCGTTCCAAGCCGAAAGGAGGCCTGTCATCCCGGGTGATGAACCCGGTGCTGAATCGGACCGTGCCTTCGAAGGGCATTTTCCGGGTTCGGAAAGGCGCCTCTGAGGCCCTTCAGGCCCCAAGATTCCGATCATCTTCCAGGTTCTTTCAGCGACTTCCCTTGGTCCGACCGTCAGAGTCCCAAAGTTCGGCCTGGGGGCTGGGGGGCTTGGGCCGGCGGCGGGCGCCGCGGCGGCTGCCCATCTTCTGCTGGATGTCGCGGCTCTCGGCCCGGCTCTCGGGCTGGCGGCGCACGGCCATCAGGCGCTGGCGGGCTTCGCGGGCGGCGGCGATGTGATCGACGATCGGCGCCGGGTAGTCGCGGTCGATGTGCACGCCGGTCGAGCGCTGCAGCGCGTCCGGCATGCGCCACGGCTCGTGGATGAAGGCATCCGGCACCGGCTCCAGTTCCGGGACCCAGCGGCGGATGAAGACGCCATTGGGGTCCTGGTCGAAGGACTGCTTCACCGGATTGTAGATGCGCAGCGCGTTGATGCCGGTGGTGCCGGACTGCATCTGCACCTGGTTGTAATGGATGCCGGGCTCGTAGTCGGTGAACGCGCGCGCGAGGTGCAGCGCGGGCTCGCGCCAGGGCAGCCACAGATGGTAGGACGAGAAGGCCATCAGCATCGCCCGCATGCGGAAGTTCAGCCAGCCGGTGGCATTCAGGGAACGCATGCAGGCATCCACCAGCGGGAAGCCGGTCTCGCCGTGCGCCCAGGCCCGATAGCGCGCCGGGTCGAAGGCGTCCTCGCGCAGGCCATCGCAGGCCGGCAGCAGGTTGCGGAACTCGATCGACGGGCGCGATTCCAGCTTCTGGATGAAGTGGCAGTGCCAGTGCAGGCGCTCCTCGAAGGCGCGTAGCGAACGCCGCCACGCCTTGGCCTCCGGGCTCATATCGCCCTTGAATCCGGCGACGCGCGCACGGCTCGCGTGCACCACCTCGCGCAGGGACAGGCTGCCCCAGGCGAGGTGCGGACTGAGGCGCGAACAGGCATCCCACGCGGTGAGCGGGCTCGACATGCCGCCCTGGTAGGCCTTGCCGCGGTCGGCAAGGAAGGTCGCGAGCGTCTCTTCGCCTGCATCACGTCCACCGGGTTGCAGCGAGACGCCCTGCTCTGGTGTCAGCGATTCGTCAGGGCGGTCGGGCAGTGGATCGGTGCGCAGGCCGGGCACGGCTGTCAGTGTGCTCGGAACAACGCTGACCGGCCTCGACATGCGCCGCTCCCAACGCCCGGCCCAGCCGTCGCGACTGCGCAGGCCGCGTACCACGCCGTGTTGCGGCAGCTCGATCCACTCGACGCCCCGGTCGCATGCCCAGGCTGCCACGCGGCGGTCCCGGGCGAAGGTCCAGCCGTTGCCCGTCTCCTCGTGCGACCAGACGGTGCGGAAGCCGGTCTCACGGTGCAGTTCGTCGAGGACGGCGACGATCCCGCCCCGGCGCAGCAGGAGCGGCTGCCCGAGGCGGGTGAGATCGCGGTCCAGCGTCTGCAGGCAGCGGCGGACGAAGGCCCAGTGGCGCCAGGCGGCATCCGGCTGCGCCCAGAATTCGGGCTCGATCACGTAGAGCGGCAGGACTGGCCCGCGCTCGGCAGCGGCGGCCAGCGGCTGGTGGTCCTGCACACGGAGGTCGCGCTTGAACCAGACCAATTGCAAAGGGCGGTCAAGCGTCTTGGTCATGCGTCTTTCCGGGGGCGTTCATGCCTGCCCCAAAGCGGCGGCCAATGATCGAAAGTGGGTCCCGGGTACGCCTCGGGTCTGCCCCGGCGCGCCTTCAGCCCATGGCTGGGGCATCATGGTGGGCTCTGTCGTCATCGATGGCCTGCCCGGGACCCGGCTTCGCGCAGGCGCTCAGGACGCGCAGACGCCGTCGCGGCAGCGCCGACGCCAGCGCCAGCGTGCAAAGCGCCCGTAGGCAAAGTCGAGCAGGGGCACCAGACCCGGAATGGCGGTCACGACGCGAGCCAGCCAGCGGTAACCGGGCAACTCCCGCCAGATCGCGACGAAGGCCGGTACGCCGGTGTGCAGTTCGCCGGACCCCCCGCGAACGTGCAGCCGCTGCATCGCCGTCTCCCAGCTCACACCCACCTCCGCGACGATCTCCGGTTCCCGGTGGATATCCAGCCAGCGAATGCGCCCACTGCGATCCAGGCGCTGATAATGCGCGATCTCCCGGCGGCACATCGGACAGCCCCCATCGAAGAAGACGGCGGTGCGCGGATCCTGCTGCGGATGGTGCGTAGTGACCGTTTGCCGATCGGTGGTCATGGCGGGGTCTGGCTCCAGGTTCGGCGTGCAAGCCCGTGGGTCGGCCCGGCCCGGGCGCGTACAACGTTACGAGCCCGCCCCACCCCCGAAGGTTCCCACCGCTGGGGGTCGGACCAAGGCAAGCTCTTGAAAAAAATGAAAAGATGCGCGAAAACCACGTCCATCCGCGCCTTAGACGGCCATTTTCGCCCCTGAAAACAACGCTTCAGGATGAAAGGCCGGAGATACGCCTCACCATTGCCGGAACCACCACCGCGAATCCCTGGACGACCCTTTTTGCGCCCGGAATGGCGTCTTTAAGACCCTTTTCACCCCGGAAACCACACCTCTTCTCTGGCAAAATCAGTACCTTGCCCTGGTCCGACCCTGGAGGGTAATCTGCGGCGATGCACGATTTGCGGCGCAGCCTGGCGGCCTTCGGAACCCCGGATTTTGTAGCGGTGCTGAGGGAAGAGCTCACGGCACTCGGGCCGGACGCGCTTGGGTTGCAGCAGGCACTCACCGCTGGCAGCACGGCCGTGTCCGACGATATCGACGTGATGATCCTCCGCCAGTCGGAAACGTCCGACGGCCCCGGTGTCCGGATCGGCGTCTTCTTCACCAGCGTCCTGGGTGGCTGTGCCTGCGCCGACGATCCCACGCCGGAAAACGAGCACACGGAATACTGCGAACTCGACATCACGATCGCGCGCGAGACGGGCGCGGCCCGCATTGACCCAGCTGCGGACTGACCCGGCGGGCGGACTCCCGGTGAAGTCGCTTGAGCAGCCATTTTCGGCCCCGAAAACGGGGTTCCAAGACCAGAAATCGTGCCGCCCTGGAGGGTCTTTTTTGAGCAATTCAATGAGTTGGCCTGGTCCGACCCCGGGGGGGTTCTGGTTTTCGGAGGAGGTGCGGCCGTTTTGGTTTCGGTCGACGCCGGCGTTTGATGCGGAGGTGCGGCGGCGGTTTCTCGGGACGTGGGAAGCGGCGGCGGACGGGCGGCTGGACGAGTGGCGGAAGACCCCCGCGGGCGCGCTGGCGCTGGTGATCGTGCTGGATCAGTTTCCGCTGAACATGTTTCGCGGTGAGGCCCGGAGCTTCTCGACGGAGGCGCGGGCGCGTGCGGTGGCGGCCGAGGCAATCGATCGGGGCTGGGACCGGGAATACGCTGATGCCGAGAAGGCCTTCCTGTACCTGCCGTTCATGCACAGCGAGGCATTGGCGGACCAGGATCGTGCGGTACAGTTGTACCGGGAGGCGGGACTCGAGGACAGCCTGCGCTGGGCCCGGCATCACCGGGAGATCATCCGGCGTTTTGGCCGGTTTCCGCACCGCAACGCCGCGCTCGGGCGCGAGAGCACCCGGGAGGAGCGGGAATGGCTCGGATCGAAGGAGGCCTTTCGGGGATGAACGCACGCAGGCCGCTGGTGATCCTGAAGACGGGACGCAAGATCCCGGCGCTCGAGACCATCGCGGGGGATTACGAGGACTGGATCGCGGCCGGCATGGGCTGGCAGCCGGGCGCGGTCCGGGTGATCGCACCGGATCGCGGCGAGGCGCTCCCTGCGCCGGATGCCGTCGCGGGCATCGCGATCACGGGATCGGGGGCGATGGTCACCGAGCGGGTGGACTGGATGCTGCGCGCGGCCGACTGGCTCGGCGACGCGGTGCAGCGGGAGGTTCCGGTGCTCGGGATCTGCTTCGGGCACCAGCTGCTCGCGCACGCGCTCGGCGGCGAGGTGGACGACAACCCGCACGGCGTCGAGGTCGGCACCGTCGAGGTTTCGCTCGAGGATGCCGCGGCGGAGGACCCCCTGTTCTCGGCCCTCCCGACGCGCCTGTGGGCGCAGTTGAGTCACCGGCAGTCGGTGCGTGTGCTGCCGCCCGGGGCCACGCTGCTCGGCGCCAGCGAGATGGAGGCGCATCAGGGCTTCGCCTTCGGTCCGCGGGCCTGGGGCGCGCAGTTCCACCCGGAGTTCGACGAGCGGATCATCCCGCATTTCGTCGAGTACTACCGCGCGATCCTCGGGGAGCAGTCGCGCTGCGCGGATACGCTGAAGTCGATGGTGCGCCCGGCGCACGAGAGCCGGGTGCTGCTGCGGCGATTCGCGGAGATCGTCCGGGAGGGAGAATCGTAGGGGGGACGCTGGCCGCGATGGCCTGTGCCCGGTGCGGGATCGCGGCTGGAAGCCGCTCCTACAGACGCCGCTCCTACGGCCACCGCGAGCCCCGAAGCCATTGTGGGAGGGGCCTGTGGCCGCGATGGCCTGTGCCGGGTGCGGGATCGCGGCTGGAAGCCGCTCCTACAGACGCCGCTCCTACGGCCACCGCGAGCCCCGAAGCCATTG
>JAABTX010000072.1 GCA_011389655.1 Thioalkalivibrio sp. | reverse complement strand
CAGCGGGCCCACCGTGTTGGACCCTGACCATTTTGGTGGGCCCGCTGCGCTTGGCCCACCCTACAGTCGGTCGCTGCGGGCGTGCCGAACCTCAGGCTGCCTGCGACCGGACCCGGCCCGCATACTCGGCGCGCGCGGCCGGGAGCGCCAGCCCGGGCGTCACGGCGTCCATCTCCGCCAGCACCGCCTCCAGGGCTCCCAGGCACAGCAGCACGTTCTGTTCATTCGCCGCGTGCCCCATCAGGCCGATGCGCCAGATGCGCCCGGCGTAAGGGCCGAGGCCCGCGCCGATCTCCAGGCTGTAGCGCTGGAGCAGGGCCGCGCGGACCGCGGCCTCGTCCACGCCCTCCGGCACCAGCACGGCATTCAGTTGCGGCAGGCGGTTTGCGGCGTCGACCAGAAACCTCAGACCCATCGCCTCGATGCCCGCCCGCAGTGCCTCGTGATGCCGCCGGTGACGCGCCCAGCTCGCCTCCAGGCCCTCCTCATGCAGGATGATCAGGGCCTCGTGCAGCGCGTACAGCGCGTTGATCGGCGCCGTGTGGTGGTAGGCGCGCCGGCCCTCGCTTTCCGTCCAGTAACCCATGACGAGGTTCAGGTCGAGGAACCAGCTGGGCACCTGGGTCCGGCGCCTGCGGATGCGTTCGATTGCCCGCTCGCCGACGCTGATCGGCGCGAGTCCGGGGGTACAGGAGAGGCACTTCTGGCTACCCGAATAGATCGCGTCCACACCCCAGTCATCGACGTAGAGCGGAATGCCGCCGAGAGACGTGACCGCGTCCACGATGCTGACGCAATCGTGCCGGCGCGCCAACTCGCAGAGGGCCTGCACGTCGGAGCAGGCGCCGGTGGAGGTCTCCGCATGCACGAAGGCGAGCAGGCTGGCATCGGGATTGGCCTGCAGCGTCGCCTCTACCTTGTCCGGGCTGACCGGCTGTCCCCAGGCGTCCTCGACGATCACCGGGATGCCGCCGAAGCGTTCCACGTTCTCCTTCATCCGTCCGCCGAATACACCGTTGATGCACACAACGACCTTGTCGCCCGGCTCCACCAGGTTCGCGAAGCAGGTCTCCATGCCTGCGGATCCGGGGGCCGAGACCGGGAGCGTGAGCGCGTTTCGGGTCTGGAACGCGTACTGGAGAAGCCGCTTCATCTCTTCCATCATGCCGACGAAGGCGGGATCCAGATGTCCGATGATGGGACGGCTCATCGCGGCGAGGACGCGCGGATTGATGTCGGAGGGGCCCGGGCCCATCAGTGTGCGCACGGGCGGGTGGAAGGAGCTGTAGGCCATCGAGGATTTCCTTTCGAGACGGGTTGGCAGGAGGGTGCAGGCGATGCGGCCGCCGGCGGTATCCTCGTGCGCGAATGGCGGGCGGGACGTGGGTTCAGGCGCGGCCCATCACTGAAAAGCTCTTGATGAAGGGTCCCGCCATGCGGGGGTCCTTCAGCATGCCCTTATAGTCACCGACGGCGAACTTGATCTTGCCGGTGGTGAAGGCGGTGCCCAGTCCCATCATGCCCGGGGGCTTGGCCATCCACTTGTTCCACTGGTCCGCGCTGGCGCGCAGGTCCCAGTTCAGCGTCTCGCCAGCGTAGGCGCCGGCGCTGGTGGCCTTGCCGTTCTCGATGGTGATGACCCCGCGCGGCTGGTCCTCGCCCGGAAAGCCGTAGCCGATCACGCTGTTGAAGTTGATCTTTGCCAGTGCGTCCGAGAGTTCGGACTCCGCGTTCCACTGTTCCTTGAAGCTCTGCATCCACTCTTCGCTGAATAAATCCGCCATCTGCCTGTCCTCCGTTGATCTTGTTTTTTCTCAGCCCGAGGATGATAAGAGAAACGGGCCCGGGACCCCAACCGGTCGGAATCCGGCCGCGGGACCGCCTCAGACGGCCAGCAGCTGATCGCGCACGCGTTCCAGCCGCGAGCGGACGTCGTTGGCCAGTGTCTCGACGCCTTCCTTGTCCACCAGGCCCATCACGGCCACCGGATCCATGAAGCCGACGTTGACCGTCCCGTCCTCCTCTTCCCGCACGACCACGTTACAGGGGAGCAGCAGGCCGATGTCCGGGTCGGCCTGCAGGGCCTGGTTGGCGAGCTGCGGGTTGCAGGCCCCGAGGATGTGGTACGGGCGGCGTTCGACATCGAGCTTCTTCTTCAGGGTGCCGGCGACGTCGATCTCGGTCAGCACACCGAAGCCCTCAGCGGACAGCGCCTCGGTGACGCGTGCGATCGCCTCGGGGACGGTGGTCTTCAGGGTCACGTTGAATCCGTACATGGGATTGCCTCCGGGTGTTCCTTGATGAAAAGACAGGTCGAATCGTGGCAGGGTCTTGGGGCGCTGTCGATTCTCGCGCACTAGACTTCGGGAAACCGGGCGGCCGATCGGCGGCCTGTCCATCACCCTGCAGGAGGACAGCATGAACGATCACGTGTACAAGACCATCGAACTCACCGGCTCCTCGACCGTCGGCACCGACGACGCCATCTGCAAGGCGATTGCCCGCGCCACGAAGACGGTGCGTAACATCGACTGGTTTCAGGTGATCGAGACGCGCGGACACATCGAGGACGGCGAGATCGCCCACTGGCAGGTCACGCTGAAGATCGGGTTCCGGATGGAGGAACCGGGTTGATGAGAGCTCCGCAGGAGGCGACCTCTCTCGGTGATCCCGAGCCGGGGATAGCCGCCCACAGGGTTGCCCTCCGGTAGGAGTGGCCTCCGGCCGCGATCGGGCAGGGCCGGAGCCAAGGGCATCGCGGCTGGAAGCCGCTCCCACGGCCCTTCGCGGGGGGCAGCCCCTTTGGTGATTCCGCCACCGCGGAATGTCGCCTGGGGGTTGCCTTCCCGTAGGAGCGGCCTCCGGCCGCGATCGGGCAGGGCCGGAGCCAAGGGCATCGCGGCTGGAAGCCGCTCCCACGGCCACCGCGGGAGGCGAGGCCTCTCGGTGATTCCGGCACCGGGGAATCTCGCCCAGGGGCTGGCCTGCTGCGGCGTTCGCCTTAGATGCGGAGTGCCCGGCGCCGCCGCTGGACCCAGGCGATCGCCCCGAGCGCCAGCAGCGCCGGCAGGAAGAACCATTCGGAGGCGGGGCGGTCGGCCGGCACGAAGACGGCGGTGATCTGCGCGCCGCCCTCCAGCCCGACGCGCTCGGCTGCGCTTGCAAAGCGCACGAAGCTGATGTTGACCTGGTCGTTGAAGGTCGTCAGCCCCAGTCCCGCCGCGGTCAGGCGTTCCCGCCCGGGGGCCGGGTCGCCCAGCGGCAGCATCACGCGCCGGACCACCTCCTGCCCGTCGAGGTCGTAGCCGGACACCTCCAGGCGCAGGTGGCCGCCGGCGGGCCGATCCCCGGCTACTGCCTCGATCTCGGTCGGGGGCAGGGCCTGCAGTGGATCGTGCAGCCGGTCCATCCAGAAACCGGGCACCAGCAGCGTCAGCGCGACCAGCAGCAGCACCGCGGTCTCCCAGAGCCGGTTGCGAACCAGAAAGAAGTGCTGCGTCGCGGCGGCGAAGACCAGGATCCCCGCGAGCGAGCCGAAGAAGGTGAGCGCCAGCTGCCAGAGGCTGTCCACCCCGATCAGCAGCAGCTGCGTGTTGAACATGAACACGAAGGGCAGGGTGACGGTGCGCAGGCTGTACCAGAAGGCATGGAGGCCGGTCCGAATCGGATCGGCCCGGGCGACGGCCGCGGCCGCGAAGGAGGCCAGGCCGACTGGCGGCGTCACGTCCGCCATGATCCCGAAGTAGAACACGAACAGGTGCGCGGCGATCAGCGGGATCAGCAACTGGTTCTGCGCGCCCAGATCGACGATCACCGGCGCCATCAGGGTCGCGACGATGATGTAGTTGGCCGTGGTCGGCAGCCCCAGGCCCAGCACCAGGCAGATCACCGCCGTCAGCAGCAGCATCAGCATCAGGTTTCCGCCGGAAAGCAGCTCGACCAGATCGGTCATCACCAGGCCGATCCCGGTCATCGCCACCGTCCCGACGATGATCCCCGCCGCCGCCGTCGCCACCCCGATGCCGATCATGTTGCGCGCGCCCTGCACCAGGCCGTCGCCGAGTTCCCGCAGCCCCCGAAGGAATGCCGGGCCATACCCGCCGAGCCCGCGGAAGAAAACCACCAGCGGCCGCTGGGTCAGCAGGATGCCGACCAGGAACAGCACCGCCCAGAATGCCGAGAGCCCCGGCGAAAGGCGCTCGACGACCAGCGCCCAGACCAGCACCACCACCGGCAGCAGGAAGTGCAGTCCGCCCTGGATCGTGGGTCCGGGATCGGGGACCTCGGTGATCTCCGGATCCAGTTCGGACCCGGTATCCGGGACCTGGCAGGCCAGCCAGAGCAGCAGCAGGTAGGTGACGCCGACCAGCGAGCCGATCACCCAGAAGGAGTGATCCCCGGCCACGTCCTTGATCCAGCCCAGCCCGAAGTAGACGAGCCCGGCCAGCACCAGCAGCCCGCTGACGGAGAGTCCCAGTCCGATCACGCTGCGCGACAGGCGGCCCGGCCTGTGTCGGGGCAGCCCCTGGAGACCGGCCTTCAACGCCTCGAGGTGCACGATGTACAGCAGCGCGATGTAGGCGATCAGCGCCGGCAGGAAGGCGTGCCTGATCACCTCCACGTAGGAGATGCCCACGTACTCGACCATCAGGAACGCGGCCGCGCCCATCACCGGCGGCATCAGCTGCCCGTTCACCGAGCTGGCGACCTCTACCGCGCCGGCCTTGGATGCGGTGAGCCCGGTGCGCTTCATCAGTGGCACGGTGAAGGTGCCGGTGGTGACCACGTTCGCGATCGAGGAACCGGAGACCACTCCGGTCAGTCCCGAGGCCACCACCGCGGCCTTGGCCGGGCCGCCGCGCATGTGCCCCAGCAGCGAGAAGGCCACGCGGATGAAGTATCCGCCGGCGCCGGCCTTCTCCAGCAACGCGCCGAACAGCACGAACAGGAAGACGAAGCTGGTAGATACGCCCAGCGCGATCCCGAACACGCCCTCGTTCGACAGCCACTGCTGCGACATCGCGCGCCCGAAGGAGGCGCCGCGGTGGGCGAGCAGGTCGGGCATCCAGGGACCGGCGAAGGTGTAGATCAGGAAGACGCCGGCGATCACCATCAGCGCCGGACCGAGCACGCGCCGGGTGGCCTCCAGCAGCAGCAGCAGGCCCAGGCCGGCGGCGATCATGTCGGGCAGTTCCGGGCGTCCCGGCCGCTGGGCCAGCTCCTGGTGGAACAGGAAGAGATAGCCCGCGGCGAAGGCCGCGGTCAGCGCGAGAAGCCAGTCGACCAACGGGACACGTTCGAGCGGCGCAACCCGCCACGCGGGCCAGGCCAGCGCCAGCGCGGCGGCGCCCATCAGCAGGTAGGCGGTCACCCAGGGCTGGTCGGCCTGGTGCTGCTGCCAGGCGAGGAGCCAGAGACCCGCCCCCAGCAGCCCGTAGAAGCCCGCGGCGATGTGCGGCCCGCGCGCACAGGGCAGGCGTGCCGGAAAGAGCAGGAAGGCGAGAAAGACCGCGAATGCGAGGTGGATCGAGCGCGCGTGGGTCTCCGGGATCACCCCCAGGGCCAGCGCGTAGGGCAGGGGGGAGACGATCCAGAGCTGGAAGAGCGACCACGCGAGCGCGGTCAGGTAGATCAGCGTGCGGGTGGCGGAACCGGGGCGCCGCGCCCCGGTTTCCATGTGCTCGACCAGCGTTGCGGTGTCATCCGGGGCCGGCCTCCCGGAGTCCGGGCGCGGCGTGGCCACGCGTCAGAACCCGTGGTTCGCGTTCAGTCCGACAGCATCCCCGCCTCGCGGTAGTAGCGAAGCGCCCCTTCGTGCATCGGGGCGGAGAGGCCCTGGCCCACCATGCCGTCCGGGGACAGCACCTGGAATGCGGGGTGCATGCCCTTGAAGGTGTCGAAGTTCTCGAACACCGCGCGGGTCAGGTGGTAGACGGCGTTGTCGCTGGTTTCCGTGGAGGTGACCAGGGTGGCCCCCACGCCGAAGGTCTGCACATCCTCGTCCTGTCCGGGGTACATGCCCGCCGGGATGCTGGCGTCGAAGTAGTAGGGCGTCTCTTCGACCAGCGTCTGCACCACGGATCCGGTCACCGGAACGATTCGGGCGTCGCAGGTGGCGATTGGCTCCTGGATCGCGGCCGACGGGTGCCCGACGGTGAACAGGATCACGTCGATGCGGTTGTCGCAGAGGGCCTGCCCCTGTTCGCGCGAGGGCAGCTCGGCCGCAAGGGTGAAGTCATCCATCGTCCAGTCGTACTCCGCCATCAGGCGCTCCACGGTGCCGCGCTGGCCCGAGCCCGGGTTGCCCACGTTCACGCGCTTGCCGAGGATGCCTTCGAAGTCCTGGATGTCACTGTCGCCCCGCACCACCACGGTGAACGGCTCCGGGTGCAGCGAGAACACGGAGCGCAGTTCGGGGTTCGCGCCCTGATCCTCGAAGCGGTCGGTGCCGTGGTAGGCGTGGTGCTGCCAGTCGGACTGCGCGACGCCGAAGTCCATCTCGCCCGCCGCGATGGAATTCAGGTTGAAGACCGAGCCGCCGGTGCTCTCGGCATTGCAGCGCATTCCGTGAGTGTCCTGGTCGCGATTCACGAGCCGGCAGATGTTCTGCCCGGTGGGGTAGTAGACCCCGGTGACACCACCGGTGCCGATGGTGATGAAGCGCTGGTCGGCGTGCGCGGAAACGGCCATGGCCAGCGCCGCAACGGAGCCGACGCCGACGGTGACGGCGCGAAGCGTGCCTGCGATCGATCGATGCATCCCGGATACCTCCATTCGTGAGTCTTGCCGGAAAGCGGATTCAAGCCCGATTCACCCGTCCATGGCAAATCACCGGGATATTTGCCGCCCGCCCGGGGCACGGCGATTCGGGCGCAGGGGGAGGCCGCTCAGGGGATTGGCTTACTGTAGGAGCGGCTTCCAGCCGCGATGGCCCTGGGCACTCGACACAGCGCCGCATCGCGGCTGGAAGCCGCTCCCACGACCCCTGTGGGAGGCGAGCCTTCTCGGCGATTGGGCGCGGGGGGTCGCCCATGGTGCTCACGAATCGCACCATCAGCAGCGGCTTTACTGGCAATCAGCTCCGGGTTTGCCTGTCAAACGACCCGTAATCAAGTATATTGCGCAACCTCAATTTTCCTTCCGCATCTCTACCCTGGAGTTTCCGCAATGTTTTCCATCCACATGAGCATTAACGGCTACGACCCCGAACTCTGGTCCGCGATCGAGAACGAATCGCGTCGCCAGGAAAGACACATTGAGCTGATTGCCTCGGAAAACTACGCTAGCCCGCGGGTGATGGAGGCGCAGGGAACAGTGCTGACCAACAAATATGCGGAGGGCTATCCCGGCAAGCGCTATTACGGTGGCTGCGAGTTCGTGGACATCGCAGAGAACCTCGCGATCGAGCGGGCGAAAAAGCTGTATGACGCCGCCTACGCGAACGTCCAGCCGCACTCCGGCTCGCAGGCCAACGCGGCGGTCTACATGGCCTTGCTGGAACCCGGGGATACCCTGCTGGGCATGAGCCTGGCGGACGGCGGGCACCTGACCCATGGCCTGGGGATCAATTTCTCCGGCACGATTTACAATGCGGTTCAGTATGGCATCAACGACCAAGGCCTCGTCGACTATGATCAGGTCGGGCGCCTTGCACTCGAACACCGGCCGAAGATGATCGTGGCGGGGTTCTCGGCCTACTCGCGGGTCATGGACTGGTCACGGTTCCGGGCCATCGCCGACACAGTCGGCGCCTACCTGCTGGTCGACATGGCCCACGTTTCAGGGTTGGTCGCCGCTGGAGTGTATCCCAGCCCCGTGCCGTACGCCGACGTGGTCACCTCGACCACCCACAAGACACTCCGTGGCCCGCGCGGTGGTCTGATCCTCGCGCGATCCAATCCGGAGCTTGAGAATAGACTCCAGTCTGCGGTCTTCCCGGGCACCCAGGGCGGACCTGCGATGCACGTGATCGCCGGTCAAGCGGTCGCCTTCAAGGAGGCGATGGAGCCGGAGTTCCTCGCCTACCAGCGGCAGGTGGTCGCGAACGCCCGCACGATGGCCGATACGTTGATGGAGCGCGGCTACCACGTGGTGTCCGGCGGTACCGACAACCACCTGTTCCTGCTGAGCCTGATCGACAAGGGCCTCACCGGCAAGGCCGCCGATGCGGCACTGGGCGCCGCCAACATCACCGTGAACAAGAACGCCGTCCCCAACGACCCGCAGTCGCCCTTCGTGACCAGCGGCATCCGCATCGGCACCCCGGCGGTGACCACCCGCGGCTTCGGCGAGACCGAGTGCAGGGATCTCGCGAACTGGATCGCGGATGTCCTCGACGATCACGAGAACCCCACGGTGATCGAGACCGTGCGCCACAAGGTGCTCGATGTCTGCGCGCGGTTCCCGGTCTACGGCTCCGGCGAATAGGACCGCGCGATGCGCTGCCCGGCCTGCGGCGCCGACGACACCCGGGTGGTCGACTCGCGCGTCGCCGGACCGGAGCAGGACCAGATCCGGCGCCGCCGCGAGTGCCAGGCCTGCGGCGCCCGCTTCACCACCTTCGAGCGCGCGGAGTTCAGCATGCCGCGGGTGGTCAAGCGCAGCGGCGAGCGGGTGGCCTTCGACGAGGAGAAGCTGCGCGGCGGCCTGCGCCTGGCGCTGCACAAGCGGCCGGTGCGCACCGACGAGGTCGAGGCCGCGATCGACCGCATCAAGCGGCGGCTGGCGGCCTATGGGCAGCGCGAGATCCGCGCCGACCGCATCGGCGAGTGGGTGATGGAGGAGTTGCGCGGACTGGACCAGGTCGCCTACATCCGCTTCGCCTCGATCTACCTCAGTTTCGCGAACGTGCAGTCCTTCCGCGATGCGATCGAGCGGCTGGAGCAGGACCTGTCTCCGGAGATGCGCCGTTCCCAGCTGCGCCTGATCGCCGAGGAGGACGAGGGTGCGGCTTCCCCGGAGTCGGGTTCGTGAACGACCATGGCTTCATGGGGCGGGCGCTGCAGCTCGCCGAGCTGGGCCTGTACACCACCGATCCCAATCCCCGGGTCGGCAGCGTCGTGGTGCGGGACGGCAGGATCGTCGGCGAGGGCGCCCACTGGCGGGCCGGCGAACCGCATGCCGAGATCCACGCGCTGCGAGCGGCGGGCGATCTCGCCCGGGGCGCCACCGTCTACATCACCCTGGAGCCCTGCGCCCATCATGGCCGCACGCCGCCCTGCGCCGACGCGCTGGTTGCCGCGGGGGTCGGGCGGGTGGTGGTCGCGATGCAGGACCCGAATCCGCTGGTCTCCGGCCGGGGGCTGGAGCGCCTGCGTGCCGAGGGCATCGCGGTCGAGAACGGGGTGCTGGAGTTCGAGGCCCGGGCGCTCAATCCCGGCTTCGTGCGCCGCATGGAGACAGGTCGCCCCTGGGTTCGGGTGAAGCTCGCCTCCAGCCTCGACGGCCGGACCGCAATGGCCTCCGGCGAGTCCAGGTGGATCACCGGTCCCGCGGCGCGGCGCGACGTGCAACACTGGCGCGCGCGGGCCGGCGCCATCCTGACCGGCAGCGGCACGGTGCTCGCCGACGACCCGCACATGACCGTGCGCCTGTCGCCCGCGGAACTGGTCTCGGACAGCGGTATCGATCCGGACCGCTACCCGGAGCTGCAGGCGGTCCCCGTGCGTCAGCCGCTGCGGGTGGTGGTGGACTCGCAGCTGCAGATGCCGCTGCGGGCGCGGATGCTCGACGAGGGGACGGTCCTGGTGCTGACCGGCGCCGCCCGCAAGGACTCCGACAAGGCCGGGGAGCTCCGCGCCCGCGGTGCCGAGGTGCTCCCCATGCCGGCGCTGGAAGAGGGCAGGCTGGAGCTGTCGCCGGTCCTGGACCTGCTCGGCGAGCGCGGGGTGAACGAGCTGCACGTGGAGGCGGGTTCCGGGCTGGCCGGCGCGCTTGCCCGGCACGGCCTGGTCGACGAGTGGCTGTTCTACGTCGCCCCCTGCCTGATGGGCTCCGGCGCCCGGCCCCTGCTGGACTGGCCCCTGCAGCAGATGGCGGAGCGTGCCGAACTCGACGTCTTCGCCTGCGACTGGGTCGGGGACACCCTGCGGCTGCGCGCCCACCCGCTCCCCACGGGCACGTCCCCGTAGGGTGGGCAAAACGAAGTGTGCCCACCCTTGACCCCCCGCACCACCCCTGACCATGAAAGCTCGCTCCCCGCCTGCCGAGGGAGGGTTGGGGATGGTGGGCGCGGCGTCGGACCAGGCCCCGTTACGCCGGGCATCCTGCCCTGCGCCCTTCGGGCTCGCCTGCGGCGGTTGGAAATCCGCTCCGGGCGGATTTGTCCCGCAAGCGGGAGAGGGGAGAAGACGCGATTTTCAGGTTAACGAAGGGTGCTCACGATGGACCATTGGGGCGGGAAGTGGTGGGCCCGCTGGGCTTGGCCCACCCTACGCGCGGCTGAATGGGGAACGCCGGGCGTGGGCGTCTTCCGTCTTGTGCGGGTGCTTTCCCATGCCGACGGCGAATTGGGTATCATCTGGTGTTTTCCCTCATCCACCCCAACCTGATCGCACTCCATGTTCACCGGAATCATCGAGACCCTCGGTACCGTCGCGGCCCTGGAGCCGCGTGGCGGCGACCTGCGACTGAAGGTACGCGCACCGGAAATGGATCTTGGTGACACCCGGCTGGGGGACTCCATCGCGGTGAACGGGGTCTGCCTGACCGTCACTGAGCTCAATGGCGGTCGGTTTGCCGCAGACGTCAGTCGGGAAAGCCTGAGCGTGACCACCCTTGGCGATCTGGGGGTCGGCGATCGCGTGAACCTCGAGCAGGCGCTGACCCTGAACACGCGCCTCGGGGGCCACCTGGTCTCCGGTCACGTGGACGGGGTGGGCGAGGTGCGCGCGATGCAGCCCGACGCCCGCTCAACCCGGGTGCAGTTTCGCGCGCCCGACGCGCTGGCTCGCTACATCGCCGCGAAGGGATCGATCACCATCGACGGGACCAGCCTGACCGTCAACGGCGTCGACGGCGCCACCTTCGACGTGAACATCATCCCCCACACCTGGGAGCTGACGCGTTTCTCGGTCTACCGGGTCGGCAGCCGCGTGAACCTGGAGGTCGACCTCGTCGCCCGCTACCTCGAACGGCTAATGCTCGGCGAGCGCGCCGCGCAGCCCGGTCAGTCCGGCGGTCTGTCCGAGGACTGGCTGGCGCAGCAGGGCTTTCCCAACCACACCGGCCCGCGCGACTGAGTCCGCGCGCCCCCGACGGACACCCGCCATGGAATTTTCCGGTACCCGCGAGATCCTCGACGAACTGCACGCCGGGCGCATGGTGGTTATCGTCGACGACGAGGACCGGGAGAACGAGGGCGACCTGCTGATGCTCGCCTCGCACGCGCGGCCCGAGGACATCAACTTCATGGCCAAATTCGGCCGTGGGCTGATCTGCCTCACGCTGACGCGCGAGCGCTGCCGCCAGCTGGCGCTGCCGCTGATGGTCACGGACACCAACGACACGCACTCCACCAACTTCACGGTGTCCATCGAGGCCGCCGAGGGCGTGACCACCGGGATCTCCGCCTACGACCGCGCGCACACCATCCGCACCGCGGTCGCGCCGAACGCCCAGCCGAAGGACATCGTGCAGCCGGGCCACGTCTTTCCGCTGATGTCCCAGCCGGGCGGCGTGCTGGTGCGGGCGGGCCACACGGAGGCCGGTTGCGACCTCGCGCGTCTGGCCGGGGCCGAGCCGGCGGCGGTGATCGTGGAGGTCCTGAACGAGGACGGCAGCATGGCGCGCCGTCCCGATCTCGAGCGCTTCTGCGCCGAGCACGGGCTGAAGATGGGCACCATCGAGGACCTGATCCGCTACCGCATCGAGAACGAGAAGACGGTGCGCCGGGCCGCCGAGGTCGATCTTCCGACCGCGCACGGCAGCTTCCGCCTGATCGCCTTTCAGGACGAGGTGGACCACGGGCTGCACTTCGCGCTGGTCAGGGGCCAGCCGACGCCCAACGAGCCGACCCTGGTGCGCGTGCACCTGGAGCAGACGATCTGCGACACGCTCGGTTTCGCCGGCCCCGACTGCGGCTGGCCGCTGGACGACGCGCTGCGCCGGATCGACGAGGCCGGCTCCGGGGTCGCGGTGGTGCTGCGCAAGCCGGAGCCGGCCGATACCATGATCCGCCGCCTGCACGACCTGGCCGCTGGCCACGCGGACCTGCGCCCGCCGGTGCAGACCTCCGCCGACTGGCGCATGTACGGCATCGGTGCGCAGATCCTGGCCGATGTCGGCGTCGGCAAGATGCGCCTGCTGTCTGCCCCCAAGCGCTTTCACGGCCTCGGCGGTTTCGGCCTCGAGGTCGTCGACTACGTCCAGAATCCCGCCTGAAGCCGTGGGAGCGGCCTCTGGCCGCGATCAGGCAGTGCCTGGCTTGGGGGCATCGCGGCTGGAAGCCGCTCCCACTTGAGGCCGCTCCGACTTGAACCCGCTCCCACGACACCCGGGGGTGCGGCGGGATCTCCCCGGCCCGCGTGGGAGCGGCCTCTGGCCGCGATCAGGCAGTGCCTTGCTTGGGGCATCGCGGCTGGAAGCCGCTCCCACTTGAACCCGCTCCCACTTGAACCCGCTCCCACTTGAACCCGCTCCCACGGGGGCTGACGGTGGGCACGGCCTGCGGCCTTTGCCCACCCTACGGGCGTGTTGCCGGCCACGGGTGGCGTATCCGGGTGCTACAATCACGGGCTTCGCCGGGCCGAGGCCCCGGCTCCGGACCCGAACCCCAAGGATGCCCCCATGGACACGATCAAGACCCTCGAAGGGCGTTTCACCGGCGCGGACGAGGCCCGCTACGGCATCGTATTGGCCCGCTTCAACAGCCTGATCGTCGAACGCCTGCTGGAAGGGGCCGTCGACACCCTGCGCCGCCATGGCGTCGCCGACGGCAACATGACCATCGCCCGGGTGCCGGGGGCCTACGAGCTGCCGCTGGCCGCCCAGTCGATGGCGCGCTCCGGCCAGTTCGACGCGGTGATCGCGCTCGGCTGCGTGATCCGCGGTGCCACGCCCCACTTCGACTACGTCGCCGGCGAGGCGGCCAAGGGGCTCGCGATGGTCTCTCTCGCCGAGAGCCTGCCGGTGAGCTTCGGCGTGCTGACGACCGATTCCATCGAGCAGGCGATCGAGCGCGCCGGGACCAAGGCGGGCAACAAGGGCGTGGATGCCGCGATGAGCGCGATCGAGATGGTCAGTTTCATGGGCCAGATGAAGCCCGCGGGCTGACGGATTGGCCGCGTTGAGCCGACAGGAACAGCACAGGCAGATTCACGCCCGCCAGGCCGCGCGCCGCCGGGCGATGCAGGCGCTGTATTCCTGGCAGCTGACCGGCGACCATCCGAAGAACATTCTGGCCTCCTTTCGCGAGGATGAGGAGCACGCGAACGCGGACGCGGAGTACTTCCGGGAGATCCTGATGGGCGTGACCTCGAAGGCCGCCGCACTCGACGAGACCCTCGCCCCGGTGGTCGGGCGCCCGCTGCAGCAGCTCGATCCAATCGAGCACGCGCTGCTCTGGGTTGGGACGTGGGAACTCTCCGAACGCCTCGAGGTGCCGTACCGCGTGGTGATCAACGAGGCGGTCGGAATGGCGAAGAAGTACGGGGCCGAGCAGTCGCACAGGTTCATCAACGGCGTGCTCGACACCCTGG
>JAABTX010000071.1 GCA_011389655.1 Thioalkalivibrio sp. | reverse complement strand
ACGGCCGCCCCGCCCTTCACAGCGGCCGCCATGTCGCCGGTCAGTTCGAAGCGCAGGAAGTGGACCGCCGAGGTCTTTTCCTCGGTGTCGCGCTCCAGATCCTCGTCCGCGATCGCGTAGACCCTGTCGTGACCCTCCACCTGGACATAGGTCCGCTTCTCGATGCCGATCAGCTGGCCCAGCGCCACCTTGCGTTCGTCGATCTCCGGGAACTCGACCATCATCGTCGCCTTCCAGTTGCTCCCGTCCGGGATCAGCGGGTTGTAGGCGTCCAGCTCTTCCTGGATGCCGGCGGCGTCGAAGATCTTCTCGGCCCGCAGCATTTCCTGGATCTGGTATTGCATCGTCTTGCGATCCTCGAAGTGCAGGGTCACGTTGGGACCGACGGGCAACACGCGATTCCTCTTGTGCTGCATCACCTCGGCCCGGAACCCGGGACGCACTTCCGAATACTTCTCGAGGGAGAAAAGGTCTTCTCTGCTGAGCTTGCTCACATTCACCTCCACTGTCCGTTCGTGCCGGTGGCGACCGGTAATACGTCAATGATCATGATGGCCCATGTCGGTGTAGTCCTTGTCCGAAAACAGATTGTCCCTGAGCTCATGGTCGAACACCTTGTTCCGGCGGCGGATCCACTCCAGGACCATGGAGGCGTGCTCGATCTCTTCGTCGCGGTTGTGCGCGAGGATCGCCTTCAGCTCGGGGTCCTTGCAGGCGTCCACCCGCTGCTGGTACCAGTCGACGGCCTCGAGTTCCTCCATCAGCGACACGATGGCCCGGTGCAGTTCCCGACTCTCGTCGCTGAGTTCCTCGACAGGCTCGTGATATCCAACGCTCGACATGTTCTTCTCTCCCCTCGTTCGATGCTGCCCTGCATTCAGAGCCCGTAGGCCTTGCGCAGAAGGGTCAACGGGTGTTCGGGCTCGCGCCCGTCCTTCAGTCCATTCTCGATCATGTGACCCGCCATCGGGCAGTCACTGGAGAAATGGTCGGCACTCGCCTTCTGGACCCGGCTGACCACGGGCCGGCAGATCTTTGCCGCCGTCTCGTAGTATTCGCTCTTCACGCCGTAGGTCCCATCGTGTCCGGAACAGCGCTCGACGACCTCGATCTCGGTGTCCGGCACGAGTTTCAGCAGATCGCGGGTCTTCAGGCCCATGTTCTGCACGCGCAGGTGACAGGCGGCGTGGTAGGCGATCTTGCCCAGCGGCTTCGGGAACTCCGTCTTCAGCTTGCCGCCGCCGTGACGCGCCATCAGGTATTCGAAGGGATCGAAGATCCGCATCTTCACCGCCTGCACGTCGGGATCGTCCGGGAACATCAGCGGCAGTTCCTGCTTGAACATCAGCACGCAGGAGGGAACCGGACCGACGATGTCGTAGCCCTGGTCGATCATGCGCTTCATCTGGACCACGTTCGCATCCTTCGCGGCCGCGACCGCCTCGAGGTCGCCGAGCTCCAGCTTCGGCATGCCGCAGCACTGTTCCTTCTCGACCAGCGTCACCTCGATGCCGTTGTGGTTGAAGACCTTCACCAGGTCCTCGACGATGTGCGGTTCGTTGAAGTTGCCGTAACAGGTGGCGAACAGCGCCACCCGCCCGGTGGTTCCGTTCACGGCCTCGGGGGCCGTCACCGCGGCCGCGGCCTTGCCGGCACGTTTGCGCCCTTTTCGGCTGTGATACTTCGGCAGCGTCGCCTCCGGATGCACGCCGAGGGTCTTGTCGAGCAGCTTGCGGGCCGGCCCCGTCTGGTTCACCGCGTTGACCGTCTGGGCCACCACCGGAATCCCGGCGAGGGACCCGATCAGGTCCGTGCTGGACATGAGCTTGTGCGTGGCCTTCGCTCCCTCCTTCTTGAAACGCGCGGCCTTCGCGCGCAGCATCAGGTGCGGGAAGTCCACGTTCCACTCGTGCGGCGGCACGTAGGGACACTTGGTCATGTAGCAGAGATCGCAAAGATAGCAGTGGTCGACCACCTTCCAGTAGTCGGCCTTCTTCACCCCGTCCACCTCCAGCGTCTCCGACTCGTCGACCAGATCGAACAGCGTCGGAAAGGCGTTGCACAGGCTCACGCAACGGCGGCAGCCGTGGCAGATGTCGAAGACCCGCTCCATCTCGCCGAACAGCGAGTCTTCGTCATAGAAATCCGGGTTCTTCCAATCCAGCGGGTGGCGGGTGGGTGCTTCCAGGTTGCCTTCACGGGTGGACTGCGTAGGGGCGGACATGAATCTCTCCGGTTGTGCCTTTAATCCGTCAACGGCAAGGAACGGGGCCGGCCATCCGGCCCCGTCCGGTCAGGTTCCCCCGGCCCGATCAGGCGTCGAGGTTGTCGAGTGCCTTCTGGAAACGGTTGGCGTGGGAACGCTCGGCCTTGGCCAGGGTTTCGAACCAGTCGGCGATTTCGTCGAAGCCTTCGTCGCGGGCCGACTTCGCCATGCCCGGGTACATGTCGGTGTACTCGTGGGTCTCACCCGCAATCGCGGTCTTCAGGTTCGCCTCGGTCGCGCCGAAGGGCAGGCCGGTGGCCGGATCGCCGCTGGACTCCAGGTACTCCAGGTGGCCGTGAGCGTGACCGGTCTCACCTTCAGCGGTGGAACGGAACACGGTGGCGACGTCGTTGTAGCCCTCCACGTCCGCCTTGGAGGCGAAGTACAGGTAACGGCGGTTGGCCTGGGATTCGCCGGCGAAGGCTTCCTGAAGATTCTTCTCGGTCTTGGTGCCTTTCAGTTCCATGGTGTCACTCCTCTGTCACTGGGTTTTGCTGGGTCAGATCGCGGCCGGTGTCTGTCCGCCGCCATCACGGAATTTAGACTCTGTCTAAACCGTGTCGCAACTTTAGACTCAGTCTAAACCTTTGTCAACCTGAGGCGGTGCCCCTCCATGCGCGCCCAGGCTTTCCAGATGTTGCCGGATTCGGTACCTTCTCGAGTTCCGCCCAAGCCGCTGCCTCCCATGCCGAAAGCCTCCCCCAAGTCACCTGCCGCATTCGAGGCCGCGATGGAGGCCCTGGAGCAGCTCGTCGCGCGTATGGAGGCCGGCGACCTGCCGCTCGAGGAATCCCTTCGGGAGTACCAGCGGGGCATGGAACTGGTTCGATCCTGCCAGGAGGCCCTGGACGAGGCCCAGCGCCGTATTGACAGTCTGATCGAATCTCCGGACACCTCTTCGGTAAGTGCAGACCCGAATGACTCCACAAAAGTTCCGGAAAATCCCGGCCCGGACGACGTCCCCTTTTAAGCCGTCCCCTCACCGTGAATCAGCATATCGAAGCCTACCAGAAGCGCATCGAGGCGTTTCTTCAGGGACTGCTCGGTCCCTCGGCACCCGCGGCCCCCGACCTGCTGGAGGCCATGCGCTACTCGACGCTCGGCGGAGGCAAACGCCTGCGTCCGCTGCTGGCCTATGCCGCCGGGGAGGCGCTCGGGACGCCGGGCGGGGCACTCGATCGCATCGCGGCCTCCGTGGAGATGATTCATGTTTACTCGCTGATCCACGACGACCTGCCGGCGATGGATGACGATGACCTGCGCCGCGGCAAACCGACCTGCCACCGGGCCCATGGGGAAGCGCTGGCCATCCTCGCGGGCGACGCGCTGCAGGCCCTTGCCTTTGCGGTCCTCGTGGACGATGCCATCGGGCTGGGGCCCGAGGCACGGCTGCGTTTGACGCAGGAACTGGCCGATGCCTCGGGCGTGGATGGAATGGCGGGCGGGCAGGCGATGGACCTGGCCGCGCAGGGCAAGGACCTGAGCCTCGACGAACTGGAGACCATGCACCGGCTGAAGACCGGCGCATTGATTCGCGCCTCGGTGCTGATGCCGGCCCGGGCGAGCGCCGTCGACGCCGGGCTCACCGCGCGCCTCGGCGCCTACGCGGAGTGCATCGGGCTTGCCTTCCAGATCCGCGATGACGTGCTGGACGTCGAGGGTGACCCGACACTGATGGGGAAGGCCTGCGGTGCCGACACCCTGCTGAACAAGGCGACCTTTCCGGCGCTGCTCGGGCTGGAGCCCTCGCGCCAGCGCGCACGGGACCTGGTCGAACAGGGACTCGGATACCTGCAACCCCTTGGGCCGGAGGCCGATTTGCTTCGGTTCCTCGCCCGGTACATCGTAGACAGAATGCATTGAACGGGACCCGTTGATGGATCATAACCGTGACCGCGGCGATCGCGGCCCCGCAACTCCGGCACAGGGCGGCGCCGGCCGGCTGGCACCGGTGTCCCGGGATCGGCGGCAGTGAGCAGCACCCCGCTGCTGGACGGAATCCGCTCGCCCGAGGATCTCCGCGCCCGTTCGGTCGCCGAACTCGACGCGATCGCGCTGGAACTGCGGGAATTCCTGATCACCACGGTCGCCCAGACCGGGGGACACCTGGCGGCCAACCTGGGAACGATTGAACTCGCGCTGGCGCTGCACTACGTGTTCGATACACCGCGCGACCGCATCGTCTGGGACGTGGGGCACCAGGCCTACGCCCACAAGGTGCTGACCGGGCGCCGCGAGGCGATGGCGACCCTGCGCCAGTACGGCGGCATCGCCGGCTTTCCGAAACGCGACGAGAGCGAGTACGACACCTTCGGCGTCGGACACTCGAGCACGTCGATCAGCGCGGCCGCGGGCATGGCGATCGCCGCCGCCCGGTCCGGAAGCAGGAATCACCACGTCGCCGTGATCGGCGATGGCGCGATGACCGCCGGGATGGCCTTCGAGGCGATGAATCACGTCGGCGACCTCGACTGCAACCTGCTGGTCATCCTGAACGACAACGAGATGTCGATCTCCGAGAACGTCGGTGCAATGAGCCAGTACCTGACGCGCCTGCTCTCAGGGCGACTCTATTGCAGCGTGCGGGAGGGTTCCAAGCGGGTGCTGCGATTGGTGCCCCCGGTCAAGGCTCTCGCGCAGCGTGCCGAGGAACACGTGAAGGGCATGATCACCCCCGGCACATTGTTCGAGGAACTGGGTTTCCAGTACTTCGGCCCGATCGACGGACACGAAGTCGAAGGTCTGGTGACCATGCTGGACAACCTCCGGGACATCGAGGGCCCGCGCCTGCTGCACATCGTCACGCGCAAGGGGCACGGCTACGCACCGGCGGAGGACGATCCCTGCCGCTATCACGGGGTGAGCAAGTTCAGTCCGGAGGACGGGATCAGCCCGAGCGGCAAGGCGAAGGCGCCCACCTACACGGACGTCTTCGGCGCCTGGCTGTGCGACCAGGCGCGCGCCGACCGGCGCCTGATGGGGATCACGCCGGCCATGCGCGAGGGGTCCGGCCTAGTCCGCTTCTCCGAGGAGTTCCCCGAGCGCTATTTCGACGTCGGCATCGCCGAGCAGCATGCCGTCACGCTGGCGGCCGGCATGGCCTGCGAGGGCCTGCACCCGGTGGTCGCGATCTACTCGACCTTCCTGCAGCGCGCGATGGATCAGGTGATCCACGACGTGGCGCTGCAGAACCTCCCGGTGCTCTTCGCGATCGACCGCGCCGGCGTCGTCGGCCCGGACGGCCCGACGCACGCCGGTACCTTCGACATCGCCCTGCTGCGTCCCATCCCGAACCTGCTGCTGATGGCACCCGCGAACGCGACCGAGTGCCGCCAGATGCTGACCACCGGCTTTCGTCACGAGGGCCCGGCGGCGGTCCGTTATCCGCGCGGCGTGGGACCGGGAACGCTCAAGGGGGACGCCCTCGATGCCTTGCCGGTCGGCGAGGCGAAGGTCGAGCGCGAGGGGCGGGGCATTGCCCTGCTGAGCTTCGGTGCGCTGCTCGACGCGGCGCTGGAGGCCGGCGAGGCCCTGGACGCGACCGTGGTGAACATGCGCTTCATAAAGCCGCTGGACACCGGGTTGCTGCGCCGGCTCGCGCGCAGCCACGGGCGCTTCGTCACCGTCGAGGATCACGTGGTCGCGGGCGGCGCCGGCAGCGCGGTGCTGGAGTGGCTGGCGTCCGAGGGGCTGACGCTGCCCTGCCTGACCCTGGGTCTGCCCGACCGGTTCACGCGGCACGGAACCAGGGAGCGGATCCTCGCGGATCACGGCCTCGATTCGCGCGGGATCCTGGAGGCGATTCGCCGCGGAGAACAGCCGGTAACTTGCAGCAGCGACGACGGCAACGTAACGTTCCGGAGCTTTCGAACCGGCAGTCAGGAATAGGCATGGCCGCGACCTTCACGCTTCGGGTGCTGACCGACTTCGCCTCGGCGCACACGCTGCGCGGATACCCCGGGCAGTGCGCCAACCTTCACGGCCACAACTGGAAGGTCGAGGTGGAGGTCGAGGCCGCCGCACTCGACGAGATCGGCATGGCCGTTGATTTCAAGGTGGTGAAGAACCTTGCGCGCGAGATCGCGGGGAGGCTCGACCACCAGTACCTGAACGATCTCGAGCCGTTCACCCGGATCAACCCGACCGCGGAAAACATCGCGCAGTGGTTCTTCCGGGAGATGGCCCGGGAGATCAACCAACCGGGTCTGCGCGTGAGCGCGCTGACCCTGTGGGAAACGGAGCGCGCCTGCGTGCGCTACGCCGAGCCCCCAGAGGACGCAGCAGCATGAATTCCATTCCCCAGTTCCCATCGCTGATGGCCGATGTCCAGGGTTCGGCCGACCACCGGCGCATCGGCATCGACGAGGTCGGCATCCGTGCGCTCCGCCATCCGCTGCTGTTCCGCGACCGCGACGGCACCGCGCAGCCCACCGTCGCCACCTTCGACATGTTCGTGAGCCTGCCGCCCGACAAGAAGGGCGCGCACATGTCCCGCTTCGTCGCGATCCTGAACGAGCGGGTGCACGAACTGTCGATTGCCGGCTTCGGGGATCTGCTCCGGCACACCGCCGAGCGGCTCGAGGCCGTGAATGCCTTCATCCGGGTGCGGCTGCCATTCTTCGTGAACAAGCACGCGCCGGTGTCCGGGGTTGCCAGCCTGCTCGACTACGATCTCGCGCTGGATGGCCGGATCGAAGACGGCAGGGTCAGCCTGATGGTCGAGGTGGTGGTGCCAGTGACCAGCCTGTGCCCCTGCTCCAAGGAGATCTCCGAGTACGGCGCCCACAACCAGCGCTCCCACGTGACCGTGCGTGCCTGGCTGGCGGACACCTCGCTGTGCGTCCGCGACCTGATCGACCGCGTCGAATCAGAGGCCTCCAGCGAGCTCTTCGGTCTGCTGAAGCGGCCCGACGAAAAGGTGGTCACGGAACGGGCCTACGACAACCCGAAGTTCGTGGAGGACATGGTGCGCGATGTCGCCCGCAGCCTGTGCGGAGAGACCCGCATCCAGCGCTTCGAGGTCGCCTCGGAGAACTTCGAATCGATCCACAACCACTCCGCCTACGCGCTGGTGCGCGGGGCGCCCGGTGGCGAGTCCGGAGACTGAGGCGCGGTCCCGCACCGCCTTCCCGCTGTTCAGAGATTGCTGGACGCGTAGTCGGCGAGCCGGGAGCGCTCGCCGCGGGTCAGGGTGATGTGCCCGCCATGGGTCCAGCTGCGGAAACGGTCCACCACGTAGGTTAGACCGGAGGTGGTCTCGGTCAGGTACGGCGTGTCGATCTGCGCGATGTTGCCCAGCGCGATCACCTTCGAACCCGGACCGGCCCGGGTGATCAGGGTCTTCATCTGCTTGCTGGTGAGGTTCTGTGCCTCGTCCAGGATGATGTAGCGATTCAGGAAGGTTCGCCCGCGCATGAAATTCAGGGAGCGGATCTTGATCCGGCTGCGGACCACGTCGTTGGTCGCCGCGCGGCCCCAGTCGCCGGCACTGTCGGACTTGGTCAGCACCTCCAGATTGTCCATCAATGCCCCCATCCAGGGGGTCATCTTCTCTTCCTCGGTGCCGGGCAGGAAGCCGATGTCTTCGCCCACCGGGATCGTCACCCGGGTCATGATGATCTCCCGGTAGGTGTTGTCCTCCAGCGTCTGGGCGAGTCCGGCGGCCAGCGTCAGCAGGGTCTTGCCGGTACCTGCAGCGCCGACCAGCGACACGAAATCCACCTCCGGATCCATCAGCAGGTTCAGCGCGAAGTTCTGCTCGCGGTTGCGGGCGTTGATGCCCCAGACGGTGTGCCGGGGATGCAGGTAGTCGTCCACCAGCTCGATCACCGCGGTCTCCGCACGCTGGTCGATCTCGAGCACGATCGCCTGCACCGGATTGCCCTCGTCGCGGTACAGGAACTGGTTGGGCTGCCACTGCATCACCAGCGGGCCGGCCACGCGGTAGTAGGTGCGGCCGCTCTCCTGCCAGGACTCCATCTCCGTGCCGTGCGATTCCCAGAAATCCGCCGGCAATTCCGCCATCCCCGAGTACAGGAGGCTGACATCATCCAGTACCTGGTCATTGAAGTAGTCCTCGGCATGCAGCCCGAGCACCGCCGCCTTGATCCGCAGGTTGATGTCCTTGGAAACCAGGGTGATCTTCGCGTCCGGGAGCTCGCCCTGCAGGGCCAGCGTGGTGGCGAGAATATTGTTGTCGGAGGTGGATCCCGGAAGACTTTCCGGCAGATGAGCCACCATCGCCCGGGTCTGGAAGAACAGCCGCCCGCTGGCCTCGAGCGAGGAATCCGCCAGCGATCTTGTGCGCAGCGGGAGGCCCTGCGCGATCTCGGCGTGGGTCGCGTCCTGCGTCAGTTCGTCGATGAAACGGCTGACCTGGCGCACGTTGCGCGCGACCTCCGACAGCCCCTTCTTGGAACGGTCCAGTTCCTCGAGCACCACCATCGGCAGGAAGATGTCGTGCTCCTGGAACCGGAACAGGGCGGTCGGGTCGTGCATCAGCACGTTCGTGTCCAGCACCAGCAGCCGATTGGCGCGCATTTCCTTCTTCACCATAACGGCCTTGCTCCCGTGTCCCGCCGCAGAAAGGATCCAGCGGGCCATGCGCAAGCTTCGCTATCGGATCGCGGCGGCCGACACGCCGGCGCCGCGCTGGGCAGGCCTGCAATCGGGTGGCCATTCCTGCATCTGCCCGCCCTGCTCCAGCGCATCCGGCCGTGCTCCATGGTTACCGGGCTTCCCGCAGGCCCCACTAGAGTTCCCGCACCGCTGCCAGCACCTCGGCGACGTGGCCCGGCACCTTGACCTTGCGCCACTCGCGCCGCAGCAACCCGTTCTCGTCGATCAGGAAGGTGGAACGCTCGATTCCCCGCACCTGCTTGCCATACATGTTCTTCATCCGGATCACGTCGAAGGCCTCGCACAGGGCCTCGTCGGCGTCACTGAGGAGGTCGAACGGCAGTCCCTCCTTGTCGCGGAACCGCTCGTGGCTGCGCACGCTATCGCGCGAGACGCCGACGATCGCGGTGTTCTCGGCCTCGAACGCCTCCTGCTGCGCGGCGAAGTCGCGGCTCTCGTTGGTACAGCCCGGGGTCGCATCCTTGGGGTAGAAGTACAGGACGAGGCGACGTCCGGAGAAGTCGCCGAGTCCGAGCGTCTGATCGCCGGTCGCAGGCAGGCGGATGTCGGTGGGAACCGGCTGGTCGATCGCAACAGGCATTGCCGCTACTCCTTGAGTGCAGGGGTGGATGGGCTGAATCACGGGACCAGGCCGTTCAGGCCTTGATCGGATCCAGCACGCCGTCGAGGTTGAGTTCGTCGCAGAAATCCAGGAAGTCGCCGCGCAGGCTCGCCAGGTGCTGTTCGGCCGGGATGTCGATCACCATGTTGGCCGCGAACATGCGCGTGCCGGTCGGCTGCGCCCTGAACACGCGCGTGTGCAGATCGCGTACGTTCACGCCACGACTGGTGAAAAAGCCCGCCAATGCATGCACGATGCCGACCTGGTCCAGTGCCACCACGTCCACCGAGTAGGCCATGGCCGGCGCGGCGCTCTCCTCGGGCGGGGCACGCCGCGCCACCAGGTTCAGGCCCGTGTCCTGCTCCAGTCGCGGCAGCTGGCTTTCGAGCTTGCCGAGCGTCTTCCAGTTGCCGCTGACCGCCATGCTGATGCAGCAGAATCCCGCGAGCACCGCCATGCGGCTGTCCTCGAGGCTGCATCCCGCGTCCATCACGGATCCGGATACCTGTTCGAGCAGGCCGGGGCGATCCGGCCCGATCAGGACCATGACCAGGTGGGTGGTGGGTGTCGAACCCGGTAGCTCAGGCATCTCGGCTCGGCAGCGAACGGAACAGGCTGGCAACATATCACCTTGGGCCCGTCAGGCAAACGGTTTCCATGCAAAGGCTCCGGACCCGGGTGGTGGCCGGCGCCCGGGCCGTCGATGCCATCGCCCGGAGCCCGGAAACACCGGTTTTTTTGCAGCTTGAACCCCCTGTTCTCCGCCCGTTAGACTGCACCATTGCAGTAGCCGGAGAGGGCAATGTTTCAAGGCAGCATGGTCGCATTGGTGACGCCGATGCGAACGGACGGCAGCATCGACATGGATGCCCTGGATCACCTGCTCGACTGGCACCTGTCGGCAGACACCGACGCCATCGTGGCGGTCGGAACCACCGGCGAATCCGCGACCCTCGACTTCGATGAGCACTGCGCCGTGATCGCCCACACGGTAAAGCGCGTGGCCGGGCGCCGACCGGTGATCGCGGGGACAGGGGCGAACGCGACGCGCGAGGCGATCCACCTGACCCAGTGCGCGAAGGATGCCGGCGCGGATGCCTGCCTGCTGGTGACGCCCTACTACAACAAGCCCACGCAGGAAGGGCTCTACCTGCACCATCGCGCGATCGCCGAGGCGGTGGACATCCCGCAGATCCTCTACAACGTCCCCGGACGTACCGCGGTCGACCTGCTCCCGGAGACCGTGGAACGGCTCGCGGCCATCCCGAACATCGTCGGCCTGAAGGAGGCGCTGGGCGAACTGGAACGGACGCGGGAGCTGGTGGACCGCGTCGGCGGCAGACTCGATCTCTTCAGCGGGGACGATGCGACTGCGCTCGAATTCCTGCTCGCAGGCGGACAGGGAGTGATCTCGGTGACCGCGAACGTCGCACCCGGGCCAATGCACAAGATGTGCATGGCAGCGCTGGACGGCGACGTGGCGCAGGCCAGGGAGATCAACGCCCGTCTCGATGGACTCCATCGGGCGCTGTTCCGTGAAGCGAACCCGATTCCGGTAAAATGGGCGGTGGCGCAGATGGGCCTGATTCCGGATGGGATCCGCCTGCCCCTCACACCCCTGTCGAAACCGTTTCATGAGGCCGTTCTGGACGCAATGCGCCAGGCCGGCATCACAGTGGACCATTGATGAAGACCCGAAGGACATCCCGCCAGTTGAACCACCTGCCAAAGACCCTGCCGATCGCCGCGCTCACGTTCGCACTGACGCTTGCCGGCTGTGGCACCCCCGGCGGCCTGGCCGAAGGGCCGCGCTATGAGGACACCCCGACGACCAACGAGTCGCTGGAGCTGCCACCGAATCTGATCGCGCCCGGCACGGATCGTGCGTTCCGCGTCCCGGACGCGCCGGGCGAGCGCGTGAGTGCGCGGGAACTGGAGCAGGAGCCGAGCCGCGGCCAGCGCCCGGTCACCGACAGCACCGCGATCCTTCCGGAGTCGCCGGATGTCCAGTTGCGGCGCGACGGGGAACTGCGCTGGCTCCGCGTCGAGGCTGCGCCCGAGGCGCTGTGGCCCCAGCTCCGCCAGTTCTGGCGCGAGCAGAATCTCACCCTGGCCCAGGACGAACCCGCCGTCGGCATCATGGAGACGGAGTGGGCCGAGGATCGTGCGGGAATCCCCATCGGCGGGGCCCGCGGTCTGCTGCGGCGTGCGCTTGGGACGGTCTACGATGCCGGCACGCGCGACCAGTATCGCCTGCGCGTGGAGCGCGACAATGGTGCGACCGAGATCTTCATCAGCCATCGCGGGGCAGTCGAGCGGGGTGATGAGGAGGGCCAGGGGGCGCGGTGGTTCATCGCGGGGCCCGACCCGGAGCGCGAGGCCGAGATGCTGAATCGGCTGCTGGTATTTCTGACCGAGGGCGAGACCCAGGCCGTGGCCCGGGCGGACGACGCGGATCTCGAAGGCACCGGCCAGGTGGAGCTCGTCGAGCGCGATGACCGCCTGATGCTTGAACTGCGCGGCGAGCCCGACGCGGTATGGCGGCGCCTCGGGTTTGCACTCGATCAAAGCGGCCTGATGGTGGATGAACAGGACCGCCGCAACGGCACCTTCCTCGTCACCTATCGGCCGGACATCGTCGATCCCGAAGCCGAGCGCCCGGGGCTGTTCGGCCGCATGTTCAGCACCGGCCGCGACGAGGCGGGCTCCCGCATGGACGAGCGCTTTCAGGTACGCATGATCGAGAACGGAAGCGACCTCAGGATCGAGGCGCTGTCCATCGAGGGGGAACCGCTATCCAGCAGCGACCAGCGCTTCGTCCTGGAGCTCGTTCAGCCTCGGCTGCGCTGACCCCCGCGGCGACCGTGCGCACGTTGCAGCCGCCCCGGGGACCCTGGCACACGGAGAGCCCCCTCCGGATGCACCGATCCAGCCGCGGTCGCCTCCCCCGGTGATCCGCTTCGCATCGCTCGGCAGCGGAAGCGCCGGTAACGCGCTGCTGGTCGAGACCGGCGATACCCGGGTTCTTGTCGACTGTGGCTTCTCGGTTCACGAAACCACTGCAAGGCTGAACCGGCTCGAACGCACACCCGATGACATCGACGCGGTACTGATCACGCACGAGCACAGCGACCACATCGGGTCGTCCGCGGCCTTCGCGCGCCGCCACCGGCTCCCGGTGTACATGACGCCCGGGACCCGGCTCGGCGCGCGCGATGTCAGCTATCCCGCCCTTCACGAGTTCCATGCCGGGGAGCGCCTGGCCGTCGGCGGCCTCGAGATCCAGCCCTTCACTGTGCCCCACGATGCCCGCGAACCCGCGCAGTTCATCTTCTCCGACGGCGCATGCCGGCTTGCACTGTTGACCGACGCGGGCCATGTTACCGCGCACATGATCGCCACCGTCGATGGCGTCGACGGGCTGCTGCTGGAATGCAATCACGACCCTTCAATGCTGGAGCATGGTCCGTACCCGGCAGCGCTGAAGCGCCGCGTCGGCGGCCCGTACGGTCACTTGCCCAACCACGAGGCCGAGCGCCTGCTCGGTGCCATCGATCACCGGCGTCTGCAGCATGTCATCGGCATGCACCTCTCGGAGCGCAACAACCGGCCGCAACTGGCACGGGCCGCGCTCGCCGCCGGGCTGGGCTGCCAACCGGAGGAAACGCTCATCGCGGACCAGTCAGTCGGTTTCGGCTGGCGGGAACTGCGCTGATCCCCTTCACTCGGGCATAAAAAAACCCGGACACCATTCGATGGTGCCCGGGTCGGGTAAATGCCTGGCAGTGACCTACTCTCACATGGGGAAACCCCAAACTACCATCGGCGCTGAACAGTTTCACTTCCGAGTTCGAGATGGGATCGGGTGGTTCCTGAACGCTATGGCCGCCAGGCAAACTGGCTGAAGCCTTCGCTTCAAAATCGGAATGCAATCCAGGCAGTGTGTCAACTCGAGACGCACCCAACTGCTTGGGTGTTATATGGTCAAGCCTCACGGGCAATTAGTACTGGTTAGCTACACGCGTTACCACGCTTCAACATCCAGCCTATCAACGTTGTGGTCTTCAACGGCCCTTCAGGGGACTCAAGGTCCCAGGGAGATCTCATCTTCAGGTGGGTTTCCCGCTTAGATGCTTTCAGCGGTTATCCCTTCCGTACATAGCTACCCGGCAGTGCCACTGGCGTGACAACCGGAACACCAGAGGTACGTCCATCCCGGTCCTCTCGTACTAAGGACAGATCCTGTCAAATCTCCGACGCCCACGGCAGATAGGGACCGAACTGTCTCACGACGTTCTAAACCCAGCTCGCGTACCACTTTAAATGGCGAACAGCCATACCCTTGGGACCTGCTTCAGCCCCAGGATGTGATGAGCCGACATCGAGGTGCCAAACACCGCCGTCGATATGAACTCTTGGGCGGTATCAGCCT
>JAABTX010000070.1 GCA_011389655.1 Thioalkalivibrio sp. | reverse complement strand
GCACGGGCGTAGGAGCGGCTTCCAGCCGCGATCCCCCGCCCGGCGCACCATCGCGGCCAGGAGGCCGCTCCCACAAAACATCGGACACCAGCCCCGTAGGAACGGGCGTAGGAGCGGCTTCCAGCCGCGATCCCCCGCCCGGCGCACCATCGCGGCCAGGAGGCCGCTCCCACAAAACACCGGGCACCAGCCCCGTAGGCACGGGCGTAGGAGCGGCTTCCAGCCGCGATCCCCCGCCCGGCGCACCATCGCGGCCAGGAGGCCGCTCCCACAAAACATCGGCACCGCCCGCGTAGGAGCGGGCGTAGGAGCGGCTTCCAGCCGCGATTGCCCCGCCCGGTGCACCATCGCGGCTGGAAGCCGCTCCTACGATCTGGCGCGCCGTGGTGCGGGAGGCGGGGCCGGGTCGGGGTGAGGCGGTGGCACGAGACCGCGCGGGTCTTGGGGAGACCGGGGCAGCCGCCTGGCTGCGATGCTATGGTCGGGATCCGAAATCGGTCCGGCCCGGCCGACGGCCGCAACAGCCGTGCCGCACGCACGGTTGAGCGCGCCACCGGGGTGTCCGATACTCTCGACGTCTTGACCACGCGGGATTGCCGTGGAATACGCCCTGATCCTCGTCAGCACGATCCTGGTCAACAACTTCGTCCTGGTGAAGTTTCTCGGCCTGTGCCCGTTCATGGGCGTGTCGCGCAAGGTCGAGACCGCGACCGGCATGGGCCTGGCCACCACCTTCGTGCTGACGCTGTCCGCGGTCAGCAGCTACGTGATCAACGAGTACCTGCTCACGCCGCTGGGTCTCGAGTACCTGCGCACCATCGCCTTCATCCTGGTCATCGCGGCCGTGGTGCAGTTCACCGAGATGGTGGTGCACAAGACCAGCCCGCTGCTGTACAACGTGCTCGGCATCTTCCTGCCGCTGATCACCACCAACTGCGCGGTGCTCGGCGTCGCGCTCCTGAACGTTCAGGAGGCGCACGGCTTCGTGGAATCGGCCCTGTACGGGTTCGGCGCGGCGATCGGCTTTTCCATCGTGCTGATCCTGTTTTCCGCCATCCGCGAACGCATCGCCGCCGCCGACGTCCCGGTGCCCTTTCGCGGCAGTGCGATCGCGATGATCACCGCGGGCCTGATGTCGCTCGGCTTCATGGGCTTCTCGGGACTGCTGCGACTGTAACGATGATGGCGATTAACGGTACAACACAACACGAAGATGGGTCGCCTGTCGCCAGGCTTGTCCCCTCTCCCCATCGCTCTCCCGCTTCTGCGGAAGCGGGCGGCAACGAGCGCGCTCCGCGCGCAGCCCGGGTCAGGACATGCTGAACGCCATCCTCGCCATCGCCGGCCTCGCCCTGGTCTTCGGCCTGATCCTCGGCTATTCCGCACAGCGCTTTCGGGTAGAGGGCGATCCGATCGCCGACCAGGTCGACAACCTGCTGCCGCAGACGCAGTGCGGCCAGTGCAGCTACCCCGGGTGCCGCCCCTATGCCGAGGCGATCGCCGCGGGCGAGGCCGACATCAACCGCTGCCCGCCGGGCGGCGAGGCCACGGTCCTCGCGCTGGCCGACCTGCTCGGGCGCGATCCGAAGCCGCTCGAGGTCGAGGAGAAGGAAAAGGCCGTGGCCGTGATCGACGAACAGACCTGCATCGGCTGCACGCTGTGCATCCAGGCCTGCCCGGTGGATGCGATTGTCGGCGCCGCAAAGCAGATGCACACGGTGATCGAATCCGAGTGCACCGGCTGCGAACTCTGCCTGGAACCGTGCCCGGTGGACTGCATCGACATGGTGCCGCTGGAGCGCGGCCTGCAGGACTGGCGCTGGTCGCAGCCGGAACCCTCGCCGATCGAACGGCCGCGCGAAGACCGGCACAAGGCCACGGAGGAGCATCGGGAATCCGCCTGAAACCGGGGCCTTCCCTTACAATGCGCGCATGCAGCTCCATCACTTCCACGGTGGCCTGAAACTCGCGGACCACAAGGCCGAGAGCACTGCCCGTCCGCTGCTGACCCTGGGCGTGCCGAAATACCTCTACGTGCCCCTGTCGCAGCACATCGGGGCCCAGACCGAATGCACGGTGCAGGCCGGGGACCGGGTCGCGAAGGGACAGCGGATCGGCCGCGCCAAGGACTACATCTGCGCCAACGTGCACGCACCGACCTCGGGGTGGATCCGGGGCATCGTGGAACACCCGGTGCCGCATCCCTCCGGCCTCAGCGCACCGTGCATCAAGATCGAGACCGATGGCCGCGACCACTGGGGCGATGACCGCATGGAACCCTGGCACGACTGGCGCGAACGCGATCCACGCAGCCTGCGCGAACGGGTGCGCGACGCCGGCATCGTCGGCATGGGCGGGGCCGCCTTTCCGACCGCGGTGAAGCTCAACCCGCGTCCGGGCAAGCGCATCCACACGCTGGTGGTGAACGGGGCCGAGTGCGAGCCGTACATCAGTTGCGACGACATGCTGATGCGCACCTACCCGGAGGCCATCCTGGAGGGCGCACGCATCGTCGCGCACACAGTCGGCGCGGAGCGCGTGCTGTTCGCGGTCGAGGACAACAAGCCCGAGGCACTGCGCGCGCTGACCGACGCGATGCCCTCGGGAGAGCAGGACTTCCTCCAGATCGTGTCCATCCCGAGCGTCTACCCGACCGGGGGCGAACGCCAGCTGATCAAGGTGCTGACCGGCCACGAGGTCCCGAGCGCGGGGCTCCCGGCCGACCTCGGCATGGTCTGCCACAACACCGGGACCCTGAAGGCCATTCGCGAAGCGGTGGTGGCCGGGCAGCCGCTGATCTCGCGCATCGTCACCGTCACCGGCCCCGGCATCCGCGAGCCGCGCAACATCGAGGCGCTGATCGGCACGCCCTTCGCGGACCTGGCCGCGGCGGCCGGGGGCTACATGCCCGACGTGGACCGCCTGGTGATGGGGGGCCCGATGATGGGCTTCGCGGTCGGAGACGACGCGGTGCCCATCATCAAGGGCACCAACTGCCTGCTGGCGACCCGTCCGCAGGACGCGCCGCAACCCGGCCCGGTGATGCCATGCATCCGTTGCGGCGAGTGCACCCGGGTCTGCCCCGCCAACCTGCTGCCCCAGCAGATGTACTGGTTCGCCAAGAGCAAGGACTTCGACGCGATCCAGGACTACGGCCTGTTCGACTGCATCGAGTGCGGCTGCTGCGCCCAGGTGTGCCCGAGCAACATCCCGCTGGTGCAGTACTACCGCTTCGCGAAGCAGGAGATCTGGGGGCGCGAAAAGGACCGGCAGAAGGCCGACCTCGCCCGCGAACGCTTCGAGTTCCGGCAACAGCGCCAGGAGCGTGAGCAACGCGAGAAGGCGGAACGGCTCGCGCGGAAGAAGGCGGCACTCGGGAAGAAGGACAGCGAAGCGGGCGACAAGAAGGCCGTCATCGAGGATGCGATCGAGCGGGCCCGCGCAAAGAAGGCTGCACAGTCATCCGAGGAGAGGCCGTCGAAGGACCGCGAGCGCGCGGACGGCTGATGCGCTTCCGAACCCGCACCTCGCCGCACATGGTCCCCGGCCACAGCGTCGGGCACCTGATGCGGCAGGTACTCTACGCCCTGATCCCCGGCACCCTGGCGATGGCCTGGTTCTTCGGCTGGGGCGTGCTGGTCAACGTGGTGCTGTCCGTGCTGTTCGCGGTGATGTTCGAGGCGCTGATGGTGAAGCTCCGGCGGCGGCCGGTCGCGGTGACGCTCGGCGATTCCAGCGCCGTGCTCGCCGGCTGGCTGTTCGCGCTGGCGATCCCGCCGCTGGCCCCCGTCTGGGTGCTGCTGGTCGGCACCGGCTTCGCGATCGTGGTGGCCAAGCACCTCTATGGCGGGCTGGGCTACAACCCCTTCAATCCGGCAATGGTCGGCTACGTGGTGGTGCTGGTGTCGTTCCCGCGCGAGCTGTCGCTGTGGCCATCGCCGCAGGGTTTGATGGAGGGGTCGTTCACCCTGTGGCAGACGCTGCAGACCACGCTGACCGGACGCCTGCCGGAGGGCCTGGACTGGGACGCGATCACGCGGGCCTCGCCGCTGGACATGATGCGCGAGAGCCTGGTCACCGGTCAGACGGTGGGCGAGGTCGCGCGCAGCCCGGTCTTCGGCTCCTTCTCCCAGACCGAGTGGGAGTGGGCCGGCAACCTGTTCCTGCTCGGGGGCCTCTGGCTGCTGTACCGGCGCGTGATCACCTGGCACATCCCGGTGTCGATGCTGCTGAGCCTGGCCACGATCGCCGGGATCTTCTGGGTGTTCGATCCCGACCAGTTCGCCTCGCCGGCCTTCCACGTCTTCAGCGGCGCCGCGATCATCGGCGCCTTCTTCATCGCCACGGATCCGGTGTCCGCCGCCACCACGCCGCTTGGCCGCGTGCTGTTCGGCATCGGGATCGGGATCCTCACCTACGTGATCCGGACCTGGGGCGGCTATCCCGACGGTGTCGCCTTCGCGGTGCTGCTGATGAACATGGTGGCGCCAACGCTCGACCACTACACCCGGCCGCGCATCTTCGGCCATTCGGGGGACGGGCGTGGCTAGGCTGGTGGTCCGCGACGTGGTGATCACCACGCTGCTGCTCGGCCTGTTCGCGGCGCTCGGGACCGCGGTCGTGGCCTGGATCCAGTCCGCGACGGAGGCCCGTATCGCCGAAAACCGGCTGCAGATCACCCGCGCGCGCGTGACGCAGGTGCTCGAGGGGCTCGACTATGACAACGACCCGGTGGCGGACTACCACCGGGTCAGCGACCAGCGGCTGGGTGGCGAGGACCTGCCCGTGTGGATCGCCCGGCGCGGAACCGAGGTCGTTGGCGTCGCCCTCTCCGCGATCGCCCCGGATGGCTACAGCGGGGACATCCACCTGCTGGTGGGCATCGACCGGACCGGCACCGTGCGCGGCGTCCGGGTGATCCAGCACCGCGAGACCCCCGGCCTGGGCGACGACATCGAGGTCGAGCGCTCGGACTGGATCCACGACTTCCGCGGGCGTTCGCTGGGGGATCCGCCGGCCGAACGCTGGCGGGTGCGCCGGGACGGGGGGGTCTTCGATCAGTTCACCGGGGCTACCGTCACCCCGCGTGCGGTTGTGGGAGCGGTCCGCGACGCCCTGCTATATTTCGAGGAGAACTCGGAGGAACTGCTGGCCCTGCCGCCGCCGGAGGAGGATGAGGTGCTGACCGTCGACCCCGCCGTGCCGGAGATTCCGGACCACGTCACGCCCACGGAGAGACTGCCCGAGGCGGAGCCGCCGGGGGAGCTGCTGCAATGATCACCAGCGGCTACGGCGACATCATCCGCGAGGGCCTGTGGACCAACAATCCCGGGCTCGTCCAGCTCCTCGGGCTGTGCCCGCTGCTCGCGATCTCCGGCACCGTGGTCAACGCCCTCGGACTCGGCCTCGCCACGATCGCCACGCTGCTGATCTCCAACACGCTGGTCTCCCTGCTGCGCGAGCACGTGCGTCCCGAGATCCGGATCCCGGTCTACGTGCTGATCATCGCCTCGGCGGTCACCGCGATCGAGCTGGTGATGAACGCGTGGTTCCACGGCCTGTTCCTGGTGCTCGGCATCTTCATCCCGCTGATCGTGACCAACTGCGCGATCATCGGACGCGCCGAGGCCTTCGCCTCGCGGAACTCGGTGCCGCGGGCGGCACTCGACGGTCTGGCCATGGGTGTCGGCTTTACCGGCGTGCTGGTCGCGATCGGCGCGCTGCGCGAGATCGTCGGCCAGGGCAGTCTGCTGGACAACGCCCACCTGCTCTTCGGCGAGTGGGGACGCGATCTGCGCATCGAGCTCTTCCCGCAGGAACACGGCTTCCTGCTCGCACTGCTCCCCCCCGGCGCCTTCCTGGCGATGGGCCTGCTGATCGCGGTGAAGAACCTGATCGACGCCGGCCTCGAGGCCCGTGCGGCCCCCAGCGCCACCACCGAGCCCGCCGAGCCAGCGCCCTCGCAATCCTGACCCCTCCCCGTTCCTGCGTGCCGGATGCCGCTTTTTTTCGTGGGAGCGGCCTCCCGGCCGCGATGCGGCGGCGGGCGGGGCAATCGCGGCTGGAAGCCGCTCCTACGTGCCGGTCCTACACAGGCAGGTCCCGGGTTTTCTTGTGGGAGCGGCCTCCCGGCCGCGATGGGGCGTCGGGCGGGGCAATCGCGGCTGGAAGCCGCTCCTACACGCCGCTCCTACGGGCCGGTCCTGCGCGCCGTTCCTTCAGCCGGGGGTGAGGGGCGCGGCTAGGGCCCGGGTGCCAGACCGGATGGCGATTGTGGTCATGGCATCCTGCGCCGTTATGCACGTAAAATAAGAGGGCTTTAATGTTCGCATCCGGGCGATCGGCCCGCTGATCCCAAGTGCAGGAGCATGCAATGGCTGGACACTTTCCCTTTGCCGGCAAGCGCGGCACGCGCTACGGCCTGGCGCCGCGCGGCACCATCGCGGCCTTCTTTGAGAACAATGGCTTCAACAACGAACTTCAGGAGAAGTACTACAAGTGGTGGTTCGACTACGCGAAGCAGTTCGTGGAGAACGACCCTGACCTGTCGGAGACCATGGGCGTGAAGTTCGACCACTATCCGATGGGGACCCATGCCCGTCATTCCTTCCACCTGAACGAAAAGTTCTGGGCGGTCGCGATGGACGAACTCGGCTCGGTGATCAGCAACGTGATCCTGCCGAAGCTCGACAGCGATGCGATGCACAAGCTGGAGGAAGACCACCAGGCGATGCTGGATTCGCTGCGCGAGGAGGCGAAGAGCAATCCGCGCGAAGCCTCACCCGATGTCGGGCTGTTCCGGCACGTCTGACCGCCCGGCGGATCTGGCGTGAACGCGCACAAGCGGCGCCAGATCTTCGAGCGCCTGCGCGCGCTCAATCCCGCGCCCACCACCGAGCTCGAATACCGCACGCCGTTCGAGCTGCTGGTCGCCGTGATCCTGTCCGCCCAGGCCACCGACGTCGGGGTCAACCGCGCGACCCGCGGGCTCTTCGCGGTCGCCAACACCCCCGAGGCCATCCTCGAACTCGGACTCGAGGGACTGAAGTCCCACATCCGGACGATCGGCCTGTTCAACAGCAAGGCCGCGAGCATCATCCGGACCTGCGAGATCCTGGTCCGGGACCATCGCGGCGAGGTGCCCCGCGACCGCGCCGCGCTGGAGGGCCTGCCGGGCGTGGGCCGCAAGACCGCCAACGTGGTGCTGAACACCGCCTTCGGCGAGGCCACCATCGCGGTGGACACCCACATCTTCCGGGTCGCCAACCGCACCCGCCTGGCCCCGGGCAGGACGCCGCTGGAGGTCGAGCGCAAGCTGATGCGCTTCACCCCGGCGGAGTTTCGCCGCGACGCGCACCACTGGCTGATCCTGCATGGCCGCTACACCTGCCGCGCCCGCCGTCCCTTGTGCGAGCAGTGCGTGATCCACGACCTCTGCGAATACCGCGACAAGACCGCCCCGGGGCCGCTGCCCGCGGTCACCGGGACGGACTGAATCGCGACCAACCCTGGAGACCCTGATGTTCGGCGACCGAGACCAGCTGCGCGAACAATTCGTCCAGGCCTGGGAGAAGGGCCGCAGCGGCCAGCCGCTGCAGCCGCTGGAGGCCGCGCTGGTCGAGCTGATCCGCGAACACCCCGAGTACCATGGGCTGCTCGACGACCGGGAGCGCGCCCTGGGCGCCGAATTCCCGCCCGAGTCCGGCCAGTCCAACCCCTTCCTGCACCTGGCGATGCACCTGAGCATCCGCGAACAGGCCGGCACCGACCGCCCGCCCGGCATCCGCGCAATCCATCAGCGCCTGAGCGACCGCCTCGGCGCGATGGAGGCCGAACACCGGATGATCGAATGCCTGGGCCGCGCCCTGTGGGAGGCCCAGCGCGCCGGCACCCAACCCGACGAAACCGCCTACCTCGAGTGCCTGCAGCGCCTGGTAAAGACCTGAACGGCCCCACCCCGAACGTTAGACCGACCCCGTAGGAGCGCGCTTCGCGCGCGAATGCGAAGCCAGCACACCCCCAAGCACGACCCGGCCCTGTAGGAGCGCGCCTCGCGCGCGAATGCGAAGCCAGCACACCCCCAAGCACGACCCGGCCCTGTAGGAGCGCGCCTCGCGCGCGAATGCGGAGCCAGCACACCCCCAAGCACGACCCGGCCCTGTAGGAGCGCGCCTCGCGCGCGAACCGGGCGCCATCAATGCCGCCCGCTGCGCGGGCGTTCGCGGGCGAGGCCCGCTCCTACAGGGGCCCCCTCACCTCCACCGCAGCGCGGCAGGCCGCTCCCAAGGAGGCGCGGATCAGCCGGGAAAGATCGCCTGCCACCAGCGACGGCGGGCCCGGGGCAGTGGGACCGCCGCGTCGAGATCGACCGGGGCCACACGCGACAGCACCCAGCCGGGCAGCACCCGCAGGCCGGAGGACCCACAGCTGGACCCGAGGTGGTTCGGATCGTAGATCTTCACCATATCCGGTGACTCGACCGCGTCCACGTAGACCACGCCGCAGTAGTCGTGGTGGTGCTCGCTGCGCAGCAGCTGATCGACCTCGGTGATGAAGCGGTCGAGCTTCGCGGCCGCCACCGGCTGCTCGGGCGGCTCCTCGCCGACCGCATAGACGTACCAGCTGCCGTCGTTGCGGGCCCGCAGCCGCTCCCACAGGGCATCGAGCTGATGCCAGTACAGGATCCCGGTAAATCCGCCCTGAAACCGTGCAAGGAATTCCGGCGTTGTTCCATGTTGGACCAGAGCTACCATAAGGAATGTCCGGATGAAGCGGGTCAGTGCCGATCGAGGACCGGGGCCGGCACCGCACCCCGGACGACCTCCAGCGGTCTTCGGGAACCCACGCAGGCGTCAAACGGCACTGGCTTCGCGCGAACCCGCGTCCTCATGCCAACCGGCCAAGTCTTCGTTCTGACCACGTGAATGGAAGACATGGCCGCGAGTATCGCCCAGCCTTGGTGCGATTTGCATGACGCCCTGCACCATGACGGATCAGGACCCGCACCCGGTCAAGAAAATCCCGAGCCCGCCCGACCCGCTCACCCGGCTGACGCGGCGGGCAAGACCCTCAGCCGCCGGTGACCAGCAGGATCAGTCCGGCGTGCTCCTGCGGAGTGGTCTCCACGGCCTGGCCGGGGCGCAGGTCGGAGGCCTCCAGCCGCTCGGCGAGCGCGGCGCTCTGATCGGCGTAGGCCTGGGTCAGTGCGAGGATCCGTGTGGTCGGCGACGGCCGGTGCACCGCCGGCTGGAAGCGCTGCGCGACCATGCCCGGCAGCGGCCGCTCCTCGAGCGCCTGCCAGCCGTCGGCATCGCGGAAGCGCGACCAGGCGGCCTCCAGCAGTACCGCGACGGTCGCGTCCGGACCGTCCCCGGTGGCCACCGACCAGTCGTGCAGCCCCTGCGCGAGATAGGCGTAGTCGGAGAGCCCGGCGGCACCGGCGACCTCGGGCGGCAGGTCCAGCATCAGGGACAGGGCCTCCGGATCATCCGCCGCGGCCTGCAGGCGTGCGGCCAGCGCCGCGCCCGCCGGTGCCAGCTCCGGGTCGTCCGCGACTTCGGCAAACGCGGACAGCAGCAGCCCGTGCATCCCGGTCAGCGGCTTCTCGTCGCGCGGCAGCCCGCGCGCCTCGCGATCGGCCCGGAGCGCGCGCCGGCCCGCCTCGATCAGGGCCGAGGCCGCCTCCGGCTCCAGGTCAAAGCGCTCGGCGATCGCGTCCAGACGGCCGGTCTCCAGCGGCAGGTAGCCGTAGTCGAACTGCAGCGCCCCTTCCAGCCCGAACCATGCCCGCACCAGTCCCGGCTCGGGATGCCCGGCCAGCGCCGCCTCCACCTGCTCCTGCGTCCACAGATACGCGCCGCCCTCGCGCCCGGCCTCATCGATGGCCGACAGGGCCGAGGCATAGGCACCGGGCGTGTCCAGCGCCATGTCGCGCAGCACGAATTCCAGCGCATCACGTCCGACAGCGGCCCAGTCGTCACGCTCGAACTCCCGCGCCGCGCGCAGGTACACGCGGGCCAGCTGCGCCTGATCCTCGAGCATGATCTCGAAATGGGGCCGCCCCCAGTCCGGGGTCTCGGAATAGCGGAAGAAGCCCCCGCCCAGCACGTCGCGCAGGCCCGCGCGCGCCATCTCGTCGAGCGTAACCTCGAGGAACTCGCCCGCCCACGGCGGTGCGCGGCCCTCCTCCCGGGCCTGCAGCAGTGCCTGCAGCTCCGGGGCGCGCGGAAACTTCGACTGGTCGCCGAAGCCCCCGGCGAGGAAGTCCGCCTCGCGCTCCATCGCCGTCCACAGCGCCTGCGGCAGGCGCGCCGCGCGGGTGGCCGACAGCGGCTCCTCACCGGTGCGCAGGCGCTCCGTGAGTTCCAGCCGCGCCGCGCGCGCAAGCGCCGCCAGCGCCTCGCCGTCACGGCGCCGCTGCTCGGAGATGCCATCGAGAAAGCGCGCAAAGTCGTCGCGCGGCGCGTAGACCACGCCGGCCACCGCGTCGCCGGTGGGCAGCACCACCACGTTCAGCGGCCAGCCGGCGATGCCCCGGGTGGCGCGCAGGAACTCGATCAGATAGTGATCCAGCGCCGTGTGCAGTTCGCGGTCGATCTTCACCGGGATGAAGTCCCGGTTCAGCCGCTCGGCGATCCCCTCGTCCTGGAAGCTCTCCTCCTGCATCACGTGGCACCAGTGACAGGCGTAGTAGCCGCTGGAGATCAGCAGCGGCCGGTTCGCATGCCGCGCCTCCTCGAGCAGTTCCGGGCTCCACTCCCGCCAGTGCACCGGATCGCCGGCATGCAGGCGCAGGTAGGGCGAGATGCTCTGCTCCAGCGCCGCGCGCGTCTCCGCCGCCGACGGCATCGCCAGCGTAAGCGCCAGCACAACCGCGGCAAGGCCGCCACCAAGGCGCGACACCAGCCGGCGCGGTGGAATCATGGAATGGGTCATCGGCCACCGTCCAAAGACATGAATGCGTATTCCATGGATCCCCCCAACGCCCCTAAAATTCCCCGGGAAGCCAGCCCCCCCCTCGGCGACCCCCGACCCGCGTAGGAGCGGCTTCCAGCCGCGATCCAGCCTGACGGTAGGTGCCCACGGCCATCGCGGCCAGAGGCCGCTCCCACAGAGGCCGCTGCCACAGCGGCATTCCCACCAACCCCGAGGGCCCTTCGTAGGAGCGGCTTCCAGCCGCGATCCAGCCTGACGGCAGGTGCCCAGGGCCATCGCGGCCAGAGGCCGCTCCCACGGAGGCCTCTGCCACAGCGGCATTCCCACCGACCCCGGGGGCCCTTCGTAGGAGCGGCTTCCAGCCGCGATCCAGCCTCGCGGCCGATGCCCACGACCAGCTCTGCCAGAGGGCTGGCCGCCCACCTCAGATGGTTGTGGAATTTGTGTACAAATGTTGTACAATCCCCCAATGCCCGCTCCCACTGACAACGACCTGCCCTCCAGCGACGGCCTCTACCCGATCCGTCATGTCTGCGCGGAGACCGGGATCAACCCCGTCACCTTGCGGGCCTGGGAGCGCCGCTACGGGCTGATTCAGCCGTTGCGCACGCCGAAGGGGCACCGACTCTACAGTGCCGGAGACATCGCGCGCATCCACCGGATCCTCGAGCTGCTGGACGAGGGGGTGGCGGTCTCCCAGGTGGGCCGGGTATTGCAGCGCGAGACGCCGCCTACCGGCAGCAACGGAAGCGACCGGCACCACCTGCCTCCACCGGATGATCACGCGGCGGGCGCGCACGCCCACCGCCAGGGCGGCGGGGTTGCGCCGCATGTGCTCGATCCGATCGCGGAGAACCTGCTCGAGACCACGCGGGCGCTGGACACCGTACAGCTCGAACGCAGCTATGCGCGGCTGCTGATGCGGCACGGGTGGGAAGGCGTGCACGAGCGCGCCTTCCTCGAGGCCTACGAGACACTGCGCGAGGCCGCCCGCCACGATCCGCTCGACGAGGCGCGCTTTGCGGTCTTCACTGCCTGGGCGGTCACGTCGCTGTCCGACCAGCTGCGTTCTGCCCTGCTGCTGTGCGAGGGGCCGATCTGCCCCTGCGTGGTCCCGGCCAGCGGTCACCGGCGCCTGAGCGGGCTGTTGCTGCTTCTGGCCGGCGCTCGGCAGGGGTTGCGTGTGCTGCCGCTACAGGACCTCGTCTCGCCGGGTGCGATGCAGGCGCTCACCGAGCAGCTGGATGCGCCGGCCATCGTGGTCCACGTGCCGTCGCGCTCCATGCACGGCGGCGCGCTCGAAGCCCTGCAACGGCTGCTTCAGACGGACGGGGTACCCGCCTTTCTGGCGGGAGAGGGCGCCCGCGGGTTCTCCGACCTGGACGGACCCCGATCGCTGCTGACCCTGCCGCCGCAACCACTGGAAGCCGCCGACCAACTCAGCCGCCAACTGCTCGACCCGGTCGAGCATTGACACGCAGCATCCCCAACCCCGTGGGAGCGGCCTCCCGGTCGCGATCTTCCGGCGCCGCATCGCGGCTGGAAGCCGCTCCTACGAGCTCCCTGCCACAACCAGGCCCTGTGGGAGCGGCCTTGTGGGAGCGGCCTCTGGCCGCGATTGGCCCCGGGCACCTCCCCCAACGCCGCATCGCGGCTGGAAGCCGCTCCTACGAGCTCCCCGGGATCGGGCCCAGTGGAGCCCCCTGAGCGAAACAGGCGCTTCCGCGGGCCGAACATGGCCACCGCCACCGACAACCTGAGGAACGTTCCATGCATCAGCAAACGCTCGTCGTGACCGGGGCCGCAGGCGGCGTCGGCAGTGCCCTGCTCCACACGATCGACCCCGCCGCCTACCGGGTCGCACTGGTCGGCCGGGACCAGGCCCGACTCGACGATGTCATCGCGAGCCTGCCGAAGGGGCTTGAGGCGATCGCCATCGAGGCCGATGTCAGCGAGTCCGAGGGAGCCAGTGCCGCGATGGCGGCCGCCGCCGAGGGCCTTGGCGAGGCCCCGACGCAGCTGGCCCACTGCGCCGGCACCACGCTGCTCTCCCCGCTGCACCGCACCACCGACGCCCAGTACCGCGAATGCCTCGGCGCCAACCTCGACAGCGCCTTCTTCACCCTGCGCGCCTGGCTGCAGCACCGCCTGAAGGCCAAGGACTCGTCCGGGGCGGCGGTGCTGTTCAGTTCCGTGGTGGCGCTGATCGGGGTCGGCAACCACGAGGCGATCGCGGCCGCCAAGGGCGGTATCGCCAGCCTGGTACCGGCCGCGGCCGCGAGCTACGGCGCACAGCGGATCCGCGTCAACGGCGTCGCGCCGGGGCTGACCCGCACCGGCGCCACCGAGCGCCTGTTCGCCGCCAAGGGGGCGGAAGAGCAGATCACCGCGCAGTATCCGCTCGGCCGCTACGCCCGGGCCGAGGACCAGGCCCGTGCCGCGGCCTGGCTGCTGTCCGAGGACGCGAGCTGGATCACCGGCCAGGTCCTGCCGGTGGACGGGGGCTTCACCGCGGTGCGCCCGATGGTGCGCCCGCGCTGATGGGCGCCACCCTGGTCTGGCTGCGCCGCGACCTGCGCCTGGGTGACCAGCCGGCGCTGGCCGCCGCCGCCGAGCGGGGCGAGCCGGTGATTCCGGTCTTCATCCACGCGCCGGAGGAAGAGGCCCCCTGGGAACCCGGGGCCGCGTCGAACTGGTGGCTGCACCACAGCCTTGCGCACCTCGGCGCGACCCTCGAGAACCGGGGGAGCCGCCTGATCCTGCGCAGGGGCGCGAGCCTCGACACCCTGCGCGCGCTCGCCCGCGAGACCGGCGCGGACGCGATCTTCTGGAACCGGCTCTACGAACCGGCGGTGATCCGCCGCGACGCGGACATAAAAAAGGCCCTCCGTGAGGAGGGCCTGACCGCCACCAGCTTCAATGCCGCGCTGCTGCACGAGCCGTGGCAGATCGCGACCGGCGCCGGCAACCCCTACAAGGTCTTCTCGCCGTTCTGGAAGACCTGCCGGGCACACGGCATCGACAACGCCGCCCCGGTGATCACGCCCGAGCGCCTCGCACCGCCCGCGCGGTGGCCGCACGCGGAATCGCTGGCGTCCTTCGGCCTGCTGCCGCGGACCCGCTGGGACCAGGGGCTGGCCGAGATCTGGACGCCGGGCGAGGACGGCGCCATGGCGCGGCTCGAGGGCTTCATCAAGGAGACCGTGCACGACTACGGAAAGACGCGCGAGCGCCCCGACCAGGACGGCACCTCGCGGCTCTCGCCGCATCTGCACTTCGGGGAGATCTCGCCCCGGC
>JAABTX010000069.1 GCA_011389655.1 Thioalkalivibrio sp. | reverse complement strand
TCGCGTTCTCGAAGGCGTAGCCGGTGCCCGACTCCTGCGGCTCGATCCGGATCCACACGTGGCCATACTGGCCGCGCCCGCCCGACTGGCGCACGAACTTGCCTTCCTGCTCCACGGTCTTGCGCACGGTCTCCCGATAGGCGACCTGCGGCTGGCCGATGTTCGCCTCGACCTTGAACTCCCGGCGCAGGCGATCGACGATGATCTCGAGGTGGAGCTCACCCATGCCGGAGATGATGGTCTGACCGGACTCCTCGTCGGTCCGCACGCGGAACGAGGGG
>JAABTX010000068.1 GCA_011389655.1 Thioalkalivibrio sp. | reverse complement strand
GAGGGGTCCTCCTGGGCCAGCTTGTTCAGCGCCAGGCCCATCTTTTCCTGGTCGCTCTTCGTCTTCGGCTCGACGGCGATCGAAATCACCGGCTCGGGGAACTCCATTCGTTCGAGCTCCACCGGCGAGTTGACCGCGCACAGGGTGGTGCCGGTGAAGATGTCCTTCAGGCCCACGCAGGCACCGATGTCGCCCGCCCGCAGTTCCTTGATCTCTTCCCGGTTGTTCGCATGCATCTGCAGAATGCGGCCGATGCGTTCCCGGTTGCCGTTCTGCGTGTTCAGCACGGTGTCGCCCGCGGACAGTACGCCGGAATACACGCGCACGAAGGTCAGGCTGCCGACGAAGGGGTCGGTCATGATCTTGAACGCCAGCGCCGCAAACGGCTCCTCATCGTCCGCACGGCGCTCGACCACCTCGTCCGTGCCCGCCTTCACACCCTTGATCGCCCTGACCTCTTCCGGCGAGGGGAGGTACTCGATCACCGCGTCGAGCATCGCCTGCACGCCCTTGTTCTTGAACGCGCTGCCGCACAGCATCGGGAAGATCTCCAGCTCGATCGTGCGCTGGCGCAGGCCGACCTTGATCTCTTCCTCGCTGAGTTCGCCCCCCTCGAGGTACTTCTCCATCAGTTCCTCGTTGGCCTCGGCCGCGGCCTCGACCATGTTCTCGCGCCACTTCGCGGCCTCGTCCTGGAGCTCGGCGGGGATCTCGCGGTACTCGAAGGTCGCGCCCCGGTCCTCCTCGTTCCAGTAGACGGCCTTCATCTTCACGAGGTCGATCACGCCCTTGAAGTTCTCTTCGGACCCGATCGGAAGCTGGATCGGCACCGGGTTCGCGTTCAGGCGCTCGCGCATCTGCTCGTAGACGCGGAGGAAGTCCGCGCCGGCGCGGTCCATCTTGTTGACGAAGGCGAGACGGGGGACGGCGTACTTGGTGGCCTGGCGCCAGACGGTCTCGGACTGCGGCTGCACGCCGCCGACCGCGCAGTACACCATGCAGGCCCCGTCGAGCACCCGCATCGAACGCTCCACCTCGATGGTGAAGTCCACGTGCCCAGGCGTGTCGATGATGTTGACCCGGTGCTCGGGGAACTGCTGGCTCATGCCCGACCAGAAACAGGTAGTGGCCGCAGAGGTGATGGTGATGCCCCGCTCCTGCTCCTGCTCCATCCAGTCCATCGCCGCTGCACCGTCGTGCACCTCGCCGATCTTGTGCGAAATCCCGGTGTAGAACAGGACCCGCTCGGTCGTGGTGGTCTTGCCGGCGTCGATGTGCGCGCTGATACCGATATTGCGGTAGCGCCTGATGGGGGTCTTGCGTGCCACTGTCAACCTCTCTCGTTGCTTACCAGCGGAAGTGTGCGAACGCCTTGTTCGCCTCCGCCATGCGATGGGTGTCTTCCCGCTTCTTGACAGCGGAGCCCTTGCTGTCGGACGCATCCATCAACTCGCCCGCGAGCTTCAGGGACATGGAACGCTCGCCCCGCTTGCGCGCCGCGTCGACCAGCCAGCGCATGGCCAGTGCATCCTGGCGCACGCTGCGCACCTCCACCGGCACCTGATAGGTGGCGCCGCCGACGCGCCGGGACTTCACCTCCACCCGCGGGCGAACGTTCTCGAGCGCCTTGTCGAGCACGCCCATACCGTCGCCGCGCTTGCTCTCGATCTGATCGAGCGCGCCGTAGATGACGCCCTCGGCAACCGACTTCTTGCCGTCGCGCATCACGGTGTTGATGAATTTGGCCAGGCGCTCGCTGCCGAACTTCGGGTCGGGGAGAATCTGGCGCTTCGGAGCCTCTGATCTTCTGGACATGGTTGTCTTCCTGAACCGACGGAATTAGGTCTTCTTCGGGCGCTTCGCACCGTATTTCGAGCGGCCCTGGGTGCGCTTCTGCACGCCCTGGGTGTCGAGACTGCCGCGCACGGTGTGATACCGCACGCCCGGCAGGTCCTTCACACGGCCGCCGCGAATCAGGACCACCGAGTGCTCCTGCAGGTTGTGACCTTCGCCGCCGATGTAGCTGCTGACCTCGTAACCGTTGGTCAGGCGCACGCGCGCGACCTTGCGCAGGGCGGAGTTCGGCTTCTTTGGGGTGGTGGTGTAGACACGCGTGCAGACACCCCGCTTCTGCGGTGAACCCTGCAGCGCAGGCACCGCACTCTTCTCCACCTTACGCTTGCGCGGCTTGCGCACCAACTGGTTGATCGTGGCCATGCAACACTTTCTCCTAGCCGAAAAATAACGACAGGCCGATACCACGACCGGCCTGCCGAGGGAGCGGAATTTTAAGGACCGCCCCCACCACTGTCAAGGTAAGTCGCCGTTATTCCGTGCCTTCTCCGGCCTGGCCGTCGCCCTCCGGGAGGGCCGTGCTCTCGGACTCGACATCCTCGCCGGGCACCACGTCGAAGCTTGGCAGCTCGCGCAACCGCTTGCGCCGGCGCTCCCTGTGGTAGGCCAGGCCACTGCCGGCGGGGATCAGGCGTCCGACGATCACGTTCTCCTTCAGACCGCGCAGCTCGTCGCGGGCGCCGCGGGTCGAGGCCTCGGTCAGCACCCGGGTGGTCTCCTGGAAGGAGGCGGCGGAGATGAAGGACTCGGTGACCAGCGAGGCCTTGGTGATGCCGAGAAGCACGCGCTGGTACGTTGCCGGACGCTGATCCGCCTCCAGCTTCTCGTTTTCCTCCATCACACGGGCACGATCGAGCTGATCGCCGGACAGCAGGCGGGTATCGCCCGGGTCGGTGATCGTGACCTTCCGGATCATCTGCCGGAGGATCACCTCGATGTGCTTGTCGTTGATCTTCACGCCCTGCAGCCGGTAGACGTCCTGGATCTCCTGCACGTGGTACTCGGCCAGCACCGTCGCACCCCTCAGGCGCAGGATGTCGTGTGGATCCAGCTCGCCGTCGACGATCACCTCGCCCCGCTCCACGCGCTCGCCCTCGAAGACGTTCACGGTGCGGTACTTCGGGATCAGGGTCTCCTGCGGATCCCCGCTGTCCGGCGTGATCACGACGCGCTGCTTGCCCTTGGTCTCCTTTCCGAACGAGATGGTGCCGGAGATCTCCGCCAGCACCGCCGCGTCCTTCGGCCTGCGCGCCTCGAACAGGTCGGCCACCCGGGGCAGACCACCCGTGATGTCACGGGTCTTCGAGGACTCCAGCGGCAGACGCGCGATCACGTCGCCCACCTCCACCCGGGCGCTGTCCTCCAGGTTGAAGATGGATCCCGCCGGCAGCACGTACTGGGCCGGCATGTCGGTGCCGGGAATGAACAGATCGTTGCCCTCCTCGTCCAGCAGGCGCACCGTCGGGCGCAGATCCCGTCCGGCGGTGCTGCGGCTCTTGAAGTCCATCACCACGTTTGAGGACAGACCGGTGAACTCGTCGGTCTCCTTGCTCACCGTGACGTTCTCGACGAAATCGACCAGCTGCACCTGTCCGGCCACCTCGGTGATGATCGGATGGGTGTGGGGGTCCCAGAGCGCCACTTCCTGTCCGGCAGCGACCGAGTCGCCCTCGTTCACGCTGATGGTGGCCCCGTAGGGCACCTTGTAGCGCTCGCGCTCGCGCCCGGCCTCGTCGATTACGCCCAGTTCGCCGGAGCGCGACACCGCGACCAGGTTCCCGTGCTTGTTCGTGACCGTCTTGATGTTGTGCAGCCGGATCTGCCCGGCGTTCTTCACCTGGATCGCGCTGACCGTCACCGCCCGGCTGGCGGCCCCGCCGATGTGGAAGGTGCGCATCGTCAGCTGGGTGCCCGGCTCGCCGATCGACTGGGCCGCGATCACGCCGACCGCCTCGCCGATGTTCACCAGGTGCCCGCGCGCGAGGTCGCGTCCGTAGCACTTCGCGCAGATGCCCTGACGGGTCTCGCAGGTGATCGCCGAGCGCACGTGGATCTCGTCGACGCCACTGGTATCGAGCAGGTCCACCAGCCGCTCGTCCAGCAGTTCGCCGGCCGGGACCAGCACCTCGCTGCTGCCCGGACGCAGCACGTCCCGGGCCACGGTACGGCCCAGCACGCGCTCGTGCAGGGGTTCGACCACGTCGCCGCCCTCGATGATCGGCTTCATCAGCAGTCCCTGCTCGGTACCGCAATCGTCCTCGGTGACGACCACGTCCTGCGACACGTCCACCAGCCGCCGGGTGAGGTAGCCCGAGTTCGCGGTCTTCAGCGCCGTGTCCGCCAGGCCCTTGCGCGCCCCGTGCGTGGAGATGAAGTACTGCAGGACGTTCAGGCCTTCGCGGAAGTTCGCGGTGATCGGCGTCTCGATGATGGAGCCGTCCGGCTTCGCCATCAGGCCGCGCATGCCGGCCAGCTGCCGGATCTGCGCAGCGGAACCGCGGGCCCCGGAATCGGCCATCATGAAGATGGAGTTGAACGAGGGCTGCGAAACGGTCGCGCCCTCGCGGTCCACGACCTCTTCCTTGCCCAGGTGCTCCATCATCGCCTTCGCCACCTGATCGTTGCAGTGCGACCAGATGTCGACGACCTTGTTGTAGCGTTCGCCCTTGGTCACCAGGCCGGAGCCGTACTGTTCCTCGATCTCCTTCACCTGCTCTTCCGCCTCCTCCAGGATGCCCGCCTTCTCGTCCGGGATCACCATGTCATCGGCACAGAACGAGACGCCGGCGCGGGTCGAGAAACGGAAGCCCATGTACATCAGCTGGTCCGCGAACACCACGGTGTCCTTCAGGCCCAGGCGGCGGTAGCAGGCGTTGATCAGCTGCGAGATCGCCTTCTTGCTCAGCTCGCGGTCGATCAGGCGAAACGGCAGGCCCACGGGCAGGATGCCCGAGAGGATGGCCCGGCCGACCGTGGTGTCGACCCGGCGGCGCTTCGGCTCGGGGCCCTCCTCCGCCTCGGCATCCTGGTCAACGATGCGCACGCTGATCTGCGCGTGCAGTTCCACGAGTCCGTTCTCGTAGGCGCGGTGGACCTCATCGACGTCGGCAAAGACCATGCCCTCGCCGCGGGCGTTGACCCGGGATCGGGACAGGTAATACAGGCCGAGCACGATGTCCTGGGAGGGCACGATGATCGGCTCGCCGTTCGCCGGCGAGAGGACATTGTTCGAGGACATCATCAGGGTGCGCGCCTCGAGCTGAGCCTCCAGCGACAGGGGCACGTGCACCGCCATCTGGTCGCCGTCGAAGTCCGCGTTGAACGCCGCACAGACCAGCGGGTGCAACTGGATCGCCTTGCCCTCGATCAACACCGGCTCGAAGCCCTGGATGCCCAGACGGTGCAGGGTCGGCGCGCGGTTCAGCAGCACCGGGTGCTCGCGGATCACCTCCTCGAGGATGTCCCAGACCTCCGGTCCCTCCTTCTCCACGGCCTTCTTCGCCGCCTTGATGGTGGTGGCCAGTCCGCGGCGCTGCAGCTTGCCGAAGATGAAGGGCTTGAACAGCTCCAGGGCCATGCGCTTGGGGAGACCGCACTGATGCAGGCGCAGCGTCGGGCCGACCACGATCACCGACCGGCCGGAGTAGTCCACGCGCTTGCCGAGCAGGTTCTGGCGGAAGCGTCCCTGCTTGCCCTTGATCATGTCCGCCAGAGACTTCAGCGGCCGCTTGTTGGTGCCCGTGATCGCACGGCCGCGGCGGCCGTTGTCGAGCAGCGCATCCACGGACTCCTGCAGCATGCGCTTCTCGTTGCGCACGATGATGTCCGGCGCACTCAGTTCGAGCAGCCGGCGCAGGCGGTTGTTGCGGTTGATCACCCGCCGGTAGAGGTCGTTGAGGTCGGAGGTCGCGAAGCGTCCGCCGTCCAGCGGCACCAGCGGCCGCAGATCCGGCGGCAGCACCGGCAGCACCGACATGATCATCCACTCCGGGCGGTTGCCGGAATCAAGGAAGGACTCGACCAGCTTCAACCGCTTGCCCAGCCGCTTGATCTTGGTCTCGGAGCCGGTCTCCGCGAGTTCATCGCGCAGGCGCGCCGCTTCGGTCTGCAGATCGATGTTCTTCAGCAGCTCCAGCACGGCCTCCGCGCCCATCAGCGCGGTGAACTCGTCGCCGTGTTCCTCGATGGCCTCGAGGTACTCCTCGTCGGACAGCAGCTTGCCGCGTTCGAGGGTGGTGAAGCCCGGATCGACGACGATGAAGGACTCGAAGTAGAGCACCTTCTCGATGTCCTTCAGGGTCATGTCCAGCAACAGGCCGATGCGCGAGGGCAGGCTCTTCAGGAACCAGATGTGCGCGACCGGCGAAGCGAGGTCGATGTGACCCATGCGCTCGCGCCGGACCTTGGTCTGGGTCACCTCGACGCCGCACTTCTCGCAGACCACACCGCGGTGCTTCAGTCGCTTGTACTTGCCGCAAAGGCACTCGTAGTCCTTCACCGGCCCGAAGATCTTTGCGCAGAACAGGCCGTCACGCTCGGGCTTGAAGGTGCGGTAATTGATGGTCTCCGGCTTCTTCACCTCGCCGTAGGACCACGTGCGGATCTGGTCGGGCGAGGCCAGACCGATCCGGATCGCGTCAAACTCTTCCGGCTGTGTCTGCTGCTTGAACAGATTGAGGAGGTCTTTCATTCGCTTGCCTCGCAAAAAGGTCTTGCCGGGGTGCCACTGCACCCCGGAATGTGCGTCTGCTGGCAGATCAATCCTGTTCCAGCTCGATGTTGATTCCCAGCGCGCGGATCTCCTTCATCAGCACGTTGAAGGACTCCGGCACGTTCGCCTCCATGAAGTGCTCGCCGTCGACGATGTTCTTGTACATCTTGTTGCGCCCCTGCACGTCATCCGCCTTCACTGTCAGCATCTCCTGGAGCGTATAGGCGGCGCCGTAGGCCTCCAGCGCCCAGACCTCCATCTCGCCGAAGCGCTGGCCGCCGAACTGGGCCTTGCCGCCCAGCGGCTGCTGGGTCACCAGCGAGTACGGACCGGTGGAGCGCGCGTGCATCTTGTCGTCGACCAGGTGGTTGAGCTTCAGCATGTGCATGTAGCCGACAGTCACCGGACGGTCGAAGGTATCGCCGGTACGCCCGTCGAACAGGGTCGCCTGTCCGGTCTCCGGCAGGTCCGCCAGGCGCAGCAGGGCCTTGATCTCGTCCTCGTTGGCACCGTCGAAGACCGGGGTGGCCATCGGCACGCCCGCGCGCAGGTTGCCGCACAGCGCCAGGACCTCGGCATCCGTCAGCGAGCCGACGTCGACCTTGCGCTCGCCCTGGCCGTAGATCTGCTCCAGCAGTCCGCGCAGCCGATGGATCTCGACCTGCGCATCCAGCATGCGCGCGATCTTCTGCCCCAGTCCCTTGGCCGCCCAGCCCAGATGCACCTCGAGCACCTGCCCGACGTTCATCCGCGACGGCACGCCGAGCGGGTTCAGCACGACATCGACCGGCGACCCATCCTCCAGGAAGGGCATGTCCTCCTCCGGCACGATCATCGAGATCACGCCCTTGTTGCCGTGGCGCCCCGCCATCTTGTCGCCGGGCTGCATGCGCCGCTTCACCGCGACGTAGACCTTCACCATCTTCTGCACACCGGGCGGCAGGTCGTCGCCCGCGGCCAGCTTGGCCTTCTTGTGCTCGAAACGGCGTTCGAAGGCCTCTGCCTGCTCCTTCAGCTGACGACCGAGGTCCTCGAGCTGCGCATTCACGTCATCGTCGCGCAGCCGGATCTCGAACCAGTGGTCCCGCGACACTCCCGACAGGTACTTCTTCGTGACCTTGGAACCGTCACCGAGCCCTTCCGGGCCGCCGGCCGCGACCTTGTTCAACAGCAGACGCTCGACGCGGGCGTAGATGTCCTCCTCGTAGATGCGCTGCTGGTCGCGCAGGTCCTTGCGCACGCCGGCGAGGTCCGATTCCTCGATCGACCGGGCGCGGGCATCCTTCTCCACGCCATCCCGCGTGAACACGCGCACATCGATCACCGTGCCCTCGATGCCGGAAGACACGCGCAGCGAGGTGTCCTTCACGTCGGAGGCCTTCTCGCCGAAGATCGCGCGCAGCAGCTTCTCCTCCGGGGTCAGCTGGGTCTCGCCCTTGGGCGTGACCTTGCCGACCAGGATGTCCCCGGGACGGACCTCGGCACCCACGTAGACGATACCGGACTCGTCCAGCTTCGCGAGCAGGGATTCGGAGACATTCGGGATGTCCGCGGTGATCTCTTCCTGGCCCAGCTTGGTGTCGCGGGCGACGCAGTTCAGCTCCTCGATGTGGATCGTCGTGAAGCGGTCGTCCTGCACCACGCGCTCGGAGATCAGGATCGAGTCCTCGAAGTTGTAGCCGTTCCAGGGCATGAAGGCGACCATCATGTTCTGGCCCAGTGCGAGTTCCCCCATGTCGGTGGAGGAGCCGTCCGCGAGGACGTCGCCGCGGGCGATCACGTCGCCGACCTTCACCAGCGGCCGCTGGTTGATGCAGGTGTTCTGGTTGGACCGCGCGTACTTGGTCAGGTTGTAGATGTCCACGCCCGGTTCGCCCGCAGCGGTCTCGTCGTCGTTCACGCGCACCACGATGCGCGCGGCGTCCACGGAATCGACCGCCCCGCCGCGGGTGGCGACGATGGAGGAGCCGGAGTCGATCGCAACGGTGCGCTCGATGCCGGTTCCGACCAGCGGCTTCTCCGCCCGCAGGCAGGGCACCGCCTGGCGCTGCATGTTGGAGCCCATCAGCGCCCGGTTGGCATCGTCGTGCTCCAGGAACGGCACCAGCGCCGCGGCCACCGACACGATCTGCTTCGGAGACACGTCCATGAACTCGATCTTGTCCGGGGTCGAGATCGTGAACTCGTTCTGGTGGCGGCAGGAGACGAGGTCGTCGGTCAGCCGGCCGTCCTCGTCCATCGCGGCGTTCGCCTGCGCGATCACGTACTGACTCTCCTCGATCGCCGAGAGGTAGACGATCTCGTCGCTGACCCTGCCGTCCTCGACCTTGCGGTACGGGGTCTCCAGGAAGCCGTAGCGATTGGCGCGGGCATAGACCGCCAGCGAGTTGATCAGGCCGATGTTCGGACCTTCCGGCGTCTCGATCGGGCAGACGCGGCCGTAGTGGGTCGGGTGCACGTCGCGCACCTCGAAGCCGGCGCGCTCGCGGGTCAGGCCGCCCGGCCCGAGGGCCGAGATGCGCCGCTTGTGGGTCACCTCGGACAGCGGGTTGTTCTGATCCATGAACTGCGACAGCTGCGAGGACCCGAAGAATTCCTTCACGGCCGCGGCCACCGGCTTCGCGTTGATCAGTTCCTGCGGCATCAGACCCTCGCTCTCGGCGACGGTCAGGCGCTCCTTCACCGCCCGCTCCACGCGGACGAGGCCGAGGCGGAACTGGTTCTCCGCCATCTCGCCGACGCTGCGGATACGGCGGTTGCCCAGGTGGTCGATGTCGTCGGTGCTGCCGATCCCGTTGCGCAGGTCGATCAACACCTTCAGCACCGCGAGGATGTCGTCGGGCGAGAGCACGCCGGGACCCTCGTCGGTGTCGCGTCCGACCCGGCGATTGAATTTCATCCGGCCGACGGCCGAGAGGTCGTAGCGGTCCTCGGAGAAGAACAGGTTGCCGAACAGGTTCTCGGCGGCATCCTTGGTCGGCGGCTCGCCGGGGCGCATCACGCGGTAGATCTCGACCTGCGCCTCCAGCTGGGTGCGGGTCTGATCGAGACGCAGCGTGTCCGACATGAACGGGCCGCGGTCGTAGTCGTTGGTGTAGATGATGTCGAAGGTCACCACACCCACGTCGCGCAGCTTGTCCAGCAGGGGCTCGGCGATCACCGCGTTGGCCTCCGCGATCACCTCGCCGGTCTCCTCGTCGACGATGCCGCGGGCGAGCGTGCGACCGACGAGGTAGTCGTCGGGCACGGTCAGGGAGGTGATGCCGGCCTTCTCGATCTCGCGGATGTGCCGCGGCGTGATGCGGCGGCCGGCCTCGACGATCACGCGATCGCCGTCAGCGATGTCCACGGCCGCGTTCTCGCCCCGCAGGCGGTCGGGGATCAGTTCCAGCTCGGCGCCGCTGTCCAGCAGGCGAACCGCGCTGAAGTCGAAGAAGGTCGCGAGGATCTCCTCGGTATCCATGCCCAGCGCGCGCAGCAGCACGGTCGCCGGCAGCTTGCGGCGACGGTCGATGCGCACGAACACCGCGTCCTTCGCATCGAACTCGAAGTCCAGCCAGGAACCGCGATAGGGGATGATGCGCGCGTTGAACAGCAGCTTCTGGGAACTGTGGGTCTTGCCCTTGTCATGGTCGAAGAACACGCCGGGAGACCGGTGCAGCTGGGACACGATCACCCGCTCGGTCCCGTTGATCACGAAGGTCCCGTTCTCGGTCATCAGGGGCAGTTCGCCCATGTAGACCTCCTGCTCCTTGACCTCCTTCACCACGGTGGTACCCGCCGGGGCCTCCTTGTCGTGGATCACCAGGCGCAGCATCACCCGCAGTGGCGCCGCGTAGGTCACGCCGCGGATCTGGCACTCCTTCACGTCGAACAGGGGTTCGCCCAGCCGATAGGAGACGTATTGCAGCTGCACGTGTCCGGAATAGCTGACGATCGGAAACACCGACTGAAACGCCGCATGCAGCCCCGTCGCCTCGCGCTGTTCGGCAGCGAGGTCGGCCTGCAGGAAGTTCCGGTAGGACGCAAGCTGCGTTTCCAGCAGGTAGGGGACGCCGAGAATCTGGGGGCGTTTGCCGAAATCCTTGCGGATTCGCTTTTTTTCGGTATAACTGAGGGCCATGGGTTACCTCGACAGCAACTGGGGTAATCGGGTGGCGCGGCCACGCCACCACGGGCCGGGACTGACGGACTTCCGCCCGCCAGCCCCGGGGTTCCGTGCTAGCTCACGAAACAACTGACAGAAACGCCTTACTTCAACTCGACCGTAGCACCGGCCTCTTCCAGTTCCTTCTTCATCTTCTCGGCCTCGTCCTTGGTCGCCGATTCCTTCACGGTCGCCGGCACGCCCTCGACCATGTCCTTGGCCTCCTTCAGGCCCAGACCGGTCAACGCCCGCACGACCTTGATCACGCCAACCTTGTTGGAGCCGAAGCTGCTCATCACGACGTTGAACTCGTCCTTGGCCTCCTCCGCCTCGGCTTCACCGCCGGCGGCGGCGGCCGGCGCAGCGGCCACCGCGGCGGCTGCGGACACACCGAACTTCTCTTCCATCGCGCTGATCAGGTCAACGATCTCGAGCACGGTCATGTTGCCGATCGTTTCCAGGATTTCCTCTTTCGAAACTGCCATCTTGATTCTCCTAGTGGGCTACCGCCCGTCTATTCAGGAATGTTTCAGGCGGCTGCCTGCTTTTGATCACGGATCGCTGCCACGGTGCGCACCATCTTGCCCGGTACCTCGTTGAGGGTGCGGGCGAACTTGTCGAGCGGTGCCCTCATCACGGCCATCAGCTGACTGATGGCCTCGTCGCGGGTGGGCAGCTCGGCGAGCCGATCGAGATCGGCCACGCCCAGCAGTTGACCCCCGAAGGAGACCAGCTTGACCTGCAGCCTGTCGTGGGTCTTCGCGAAGCCCTTCATCAGCCGCGCGGCCGCACCGGGATCCTCCTCGCTGAATGCCAGCAGCAGCGGGCCGACGAAGCCCTCCTGCATGCACTCGAAGTCGGTTCCCTCGACCGCGCGCCGGGCCAGGGTATTCTTCACGACCCGCAGGTAGACCCCGGAAGACCGCGCCTGACTGCGCAGTTCGGTCATCTGGGCTACCGACAGACCTCGATATTCCGCTGCAACGGCGGAATGCGCCGAGGCGGCAACCGCGGCCACTTCCGAGACAACCACCTTCTTGTCGTCGAGATTCATAGCCACGTTGTCTTTCCTCCATTGTGATCGCCGGTGTCCGGCGACCGTTGCAGACCGGGTCGACTGCCCCCGGGGCTTCCTGGTGCTTCCCGCCGCAGGACATTCCTGAATCGGGCTGACACCATCTGCGCAGGCTGGGTTTTTAAGCGGCTTGCCGCGCCTGCGGTCTTGGACGGTCCGCCGCCGGATGGCGGCGTCCTACCCAAATCAAGGTACTTCAGAGCTTCAGGGTCGCCGGATCCACCGGCAGGCCCGGACCCATCGTGGACGAGACCGTGACGCGCCGGACGTACACACCCTTGGACGTGGACGGCTTCAGCTTCATCAGGTCGGCCAGCAGCGCGTTCAGGTTCTCTGTCAGCGCGTCGCTGGCAAAGTCGATCGCGCCGATCGAGCAGTGGATGATGCCGGCCTTGTCGGTGCGGTAGCGGACCTGACCGCCCTTCGCGTTCTTCACCGCGGTGGCGACGTCCGGGGTCACGGTGCCGACCTTGGGGTTCGGCATCAGTCCGCGCGGACCGAGGATCTGGCCAAGCTGACCCACCACGCGCATCGCGTCCGGCGACGCGACCACCACGTCGAAGTTCAGCTCTCCGGCCCGGACCTGCTCCGCGAGGTCCTCCATGCCGACCACATCGGCTCCGGCCTCCCGGGCCGCGTCGGCATTCGCTCCCTGCGTGAACACCGCCACCCGCACGGTCTTGCCGGTTCCGTTGGGCAGTACCGTGGAGCCCCGCACCACCTGGTCCGACTTGCGCGGATCGACACCGAGGTTCACCGATGCATCCACCGACTCGCGGAACTTCACCGCGGACAGGTCGCGCAACAGGTCGAAGGCCTCGGCGGCGGGATAGGTCTCGCCCGGACGGACCTTTTCGCGGATCGCGCGGGCACGCTTCGAGATCTTCGCCATCTCAGAGACCCTCCACTTGCAGGCCCATGCTGCGGGCGCTTCCGGCAATGGTGCGCACCGCGGAATCCAGGTCGGCCGCGGTCAGGTCGGGCTCCTTCGCCCGCGCGATCTCCTCGAGCTGGTCGCGGGTGACGGTACCCACCTTCTTGGTGTTCGGCGTGCCCGACCCGCTGGTGACTCCGGCGGCCTTCTTCAGGAGCACCGACGCCGGTGGCGTCTTGGTGACAAAGGTGAAACTGCGGTCCGCGTAGACGGTGATCACCACCGGAATCGGGAGCCCCGGCTCCATGCTCTGCGTGGCCGCGTTGAAGGCCTTGCAGAATTCCATGATGTTGACGCCCCGCTGGCCCAGTGCCGGACCCACGGGCGGGCTCGGGTTGGCCTTGCCGGCCGGGACCTGCAGCTTGATGTATGCGGTAATCTTCTTGGCCATTTCCTCTCCTTCGGGTGCAGGCGCCTCGCGGCTCCCCGAACCGGTTCAACACGCGGCCGGTGCCGCGTCAGGATTTCTCGACTTGATGGAACTCGAGTTCCACGGGCGTCGAGCGCCCGAAAATCTGGACGGCCACCAGCAGGCGGCTCTTGTCGTAGTTGACCTCTTCAACCACGCCACTGAAGTCATTGAACGGGCCTTCCACGACGCGCACCATCTCGCCGACCTCGAACAGTACCTTCGGCCTCGGTTTCTCCGCGCCCTCCTGCATGCGCTGCAGGATCGCGTCCGCCTCCTTGTCGCTGATCGGCGCGGGCCTGTCCGCCGAGCCGCCGATGAAGCCGAGAACACGTGGCACCGCCTTGACCAGGTGCCAGGCCTCGTCATTCAGGTCCATCTGCACCAGCACATAGCCGGGGAAGAACTTGCGCTCGCTCTTCCGCTTCTGGCCGTCCTTCATCTCGACGACCTCTTCCGTGGGCACCAGGATCTCTCCAAAGTGATCCTGCATCCCGTAGCGCTCGATCCGCTCCTCGAGGGATCGCTTTACCTGTCCCTCGAAGCCCGAAAAGGCCTGAACCACATACCAGCGCAGTGCCATGCCCGTCCTCCGGTCAACCAATGAACTGCCGGATAATCCATCCCAGCAGCGTGTCGAGCAACCAGAGAAAGATCCCGACCAGGATCACCACACCGATCACGATCAGTGTGGTCTGAGTGGTCTCGACCCGGGTCGGCCAGACCATCTTGCGGACTTCCGTGCGCGCGTTGCCCATGAAGCCGGCGAGCTGGCGGCCCTTGGAGGTCGTCATCGCGACACCGACGGCGACGCCGACGATGGCGAGCAGGCCGAGCACCCGTACCAGCATGGATTCGGCCGCGAAGTAGTAGAAACCCATCACGCCCGCGATCAGCAGCGCGATCGCCGCGAAGAGCTTGACCGTGTCAAGCCCGCCTCCAGTCTGTTCCGTACGTTCACTCATGAAATAATCACCTGAAGCCCGCTGCCACTGGGAAGGTGGCAGGCCAGGAGGGACTCGAACCCCCAACCTGCGGTTTTGGAGACCGCTGCTCTGCCAATTGAGCTACTGGCCTGTGGCTGTACTTCCTAAAAGTAACGCGGGAGACGGCAACAGCCGCCCCCCGCGGTGACATGGTCTCAGGAGTGTATCACCGGATAGTCTATCACTCGATGATCTTGGAGACGACGCCGGCGCCGACGGTGCGGCCGCCCTCGCGGATCGCGAAGCGCAGACCGTCCT
>JAABTX010000067.1 GCA_011389655.1 Thioalkalivibrio sp. | reverse complement strand
CGGACCACGCCGATGCCGCCGACCCCGGACGGGGTGGCCAGCGCGACGATGGTGTCCGGATCGGGGGTCAACCGCTCAGTTCTTCTTTGCGGCTCCCGCCTCGATCTTGCGCGTGATCACGTACTGCTGCCCGATCGAGAAGAGGTTGTTGGTGAACCAGTAGAGCACCAGGCCGGCCGGGAAGAAGGCGAAGAAGACCGTGAACACCACCGGCAGGGCCATGAAGATCTTCTGCTGGATCGGGTCCATCGGCGGCGGATTCAGCTTGTACTGGATGAACATGGTCAGGCCCATCATCACGGGCAGGATGAAGTACGGATCCCGCGTTGACAGGTCCTGGATCCACAGCATCCAGGGCGCCTGGCGGAGTTCGACCGACTCCAGCAGCACCCAGTAGAGCGCGATGAAGACGGGAATCTGCACCAGGATCGGCAGACAGCCTCCGAGCGGGTTGATCTTCTCCTTCTTGTACAACTCCATCAGCGCGGTGTTCATGCGCTGCTTGTCATCCTTGTAGCGTTCCTTCAGGGACTGAAGCTTCGGCGCCACCGCGCGCATCTTGGCCATCGAGCGGTAGCTGGTCGCGGAGAGGTGGAAGAAGGCCAGCTTGATCAGGATCGTCAGGATCACGATCGACCAGCCCCAGTTGCCGACGAAGTCGTGGATCACGCGCAGCAGCCAGAACAACGGCTTCGACAGGAAGGTGAAGATGCCGTAATCCACCGTGAGTTCGAGTCCCTGTGCGATCTCGCGCAGCTCGGACTGCGTCTTGGGTCCGATCCACAAGCGGGTGGAGAGCACGTCCGACGCACCCGGCTCCAGGGTCAGCGGCTCGGCCGAGTGCAGCCCGATCAGGTAGTCGGTCGCGCCGGCCACGCCCGGCACGGCGCGCGCGTACATCGCGTTGATCTCGTCCTCACCGGGTATCCATGCGGACATGAAGTAATGCTCGATCACCGAGATCCAGCCGCCGTCCAGGCGCTGCTCCAGCGGTTCATCCTCGAAGGACTCGAAGCGTTCCTTGTTATAGCGTCCGTCGAACCACGCCGCACCGATGAAGGTGTAGAGGAAGAAATCGGCGCGCGGCGGCGTCGGCCCGTGACGCAGCTGGCGGTACTGGCGCCCGATCCAGGGGCTGTCGCTCAGGTTCTCGATCCGGTGCTCGACGTCGACGAGGTGAGTGCCGCGTTCGAAGACATAGGTCTTGGTGACGCGGACGGTGCCATCCTCCGAGGTCCAGGTCAGCGGGACCCGCAGGCTGTCCGCGTCGCCCATCTCGAAGCTGTCCGTCTCCGCCTGGAAGATCGCGTGATGCGACGGCGCGCGCGCCGGGCCGTCAACGCCTTCCACCTGGTCGTGCGTGAGACCACTCTGCGCGACATAACCGCGCCCGCGCTGGTCGAAGAGCCGCACCGGTACGTCCGGCTCCCGCGGGTCGACCGGGAAGTTCAGCAGTTCCGCCCGGGTGATCGTGCCGCCGCGGGTATCGATGCGCAGATCGAGCAGATCCGTGCGCACGCTGATCGAGTCGCGGCCCGGCTCCGGGAGGGCCTCGGGCGGGGCGACCGGATCGGCGGCGTCGCCCTCGATCTGCGGTGCCTCCGGCACATCCTCGGGCCGCTCGGGAGGCGCGTCCCTCTCGACCTCGGACGCGGGATCGGCGGTCGGCCGGGTGCCGTAGTCCGCGTTCCATGCCTGCCACATCAGAAACAGGACGAAGGCGAGCGAGAGCCAGAGGATCGGGCGGAGGTTTTCCATGGGTTCGACTACTTCCGGAAATCGTGGGTCGATTGCTCGTCGGGCACGGGATCGTAACCGCCCTCGGCCCATGGGTGGCAACGGGCGACCCGTTTCACGCCCAGCCACAGGCCGCGCAGGCCTCCATGCCGCGTGATTGCCTCCGCCGTGTACTCCGAGCAGGTGGGATGATACCGGCAATGCGGCGCCATGAAGGGGGAGATCGTGTACTGATAGACACGGATCGGGAACAGCAGCAGCGCTCGCATCATTTCAGTTTCTCCAGCAGCCGGTCGAGTTCGGCCCTGAGTTCGGCGCGGCCGGCTCCGGCGGCCCCAGCGCGGGACAGGACGATGATATCGACCGGGGGCAGTACCTGTCTCCGTGCCCGGAAGGCCTCGCGTGCGATCCGCTTGAGCCGGTTGCGTTCCACCGCCCGCCGCGCGTGCTTCCTGGAGATGGCCAGCCCGAGCCTCGCGGGCCCTGTCGGCGGATCCTGGGGCCGGTAGAGCAGCATGAACCGGGCCCCGGGAACGCGCCGCGCACGGGAGAAGACCCGCTGGTACTGACGGCCCGTCAGAAGCCGTTCCGAGCGCGGGAAGGCGTGTTCCGGGGCCCGCCCCGCTGCCGTCATCGGTCCGGCGTTGGGGATGGTGGGGCGGGCACGCCAGCGCGCCCGGTTACGGGCAGAGGCGCTTGCGGCCCTTGGCGCGGCGGGCGTTCAGGACCTTGCGGCCGGCGCGGGTGGACATGCGCGCGCGAAAGCCGTGCGTGCGGGCGCGGTGGAGCTGGCTGGGCTGGAATGTCCGCTTCATGGCGTGGGTTCCGGGAGTGAAATCGTCAGGGGCGCTGAACGCTACCCGCGGGTGCCCGGAAAGTCAATCCCGCGGCCGGTTGCGGAGAGGGTCGGAGTGGGGGTGTGGCGCAGGCCCCACCGGTTCCTGTCGTCCCCGGACTGTTCCCTTCGGTCGATGGAACCCGCCTGCGGGATCAGCGTAGACTTGGGGGTCGATCCTCCCGCCACCGGAGCCGTGCGTGCCAGCAAACACCCTGTGGACAGCCTGCCTGGACCGCCTCCAGGGCACACTCTCCGAGCAGCAGCTGAACACCTGGTTGAGACCCCTTCACGCCGAGGAAGACGACGGCAACCTCCGCCTGCTGGCACCGAACCAGTTCGTCTTCGAACACGTGCGTGACCACTTCCTGCCGACCATCAAGGGCACCGTGAACGAGCTCGGCCAGGGGCATCAGCCCCGCAGGGTCGCGCTGGGGATCGGCGGGGCCGAGGCCGCGCTGCCGGCGGAGACGCCGCGTGCACCGCGGACCGCGCCGGGAACGGGCGTGCGGCCGGTCTCCGCCGTGTCGAACCTGAACCCGACCTTCACCTTCGAGACCTTCGTCGAGGGCAAGTCCAACCAGCTTGCGCGGGCGGCCAGTCTGCAGGTGGCCGCGAATCCCGGGATCGCCTACAACCCGCTGTTCATCTACGGGTCGGTGGGACTGGGCAAGACCCACCTGATGCACGCGATCGGGCACCGCATCCTGGACCGGATCCCCGGGGGCCGGATCATCTATCTCCATTCCGAGCGCTTCGTTGCAGACATGATCAAGGCGTTGCAACACAATGCCATCGACGACTTCAAGCAGCACTACCGGACTGCGGACGCGCTGCTGATCGACGACATCCAGTTTTTCGCCGGCAAGGAGCGCTCGCAGGAGGAGTTCTTCCACACCTTCAACGCCTTGCTCGAGGGGCAGCAGCAGATCATCCTGACCTCCGATCGCTACCCCAAGGAGGTGGAGGGGCTGGAGGAACGGCTGCGCTCGCGCTTCGGCTGGGGGCTGACCATTGCGATCGATCCGCCGGAGCTCGAGACGCGGGTGGCGATCCTGCAGCGCAAGGCGGAGCAGTCCGGGGTCGAGCTGCCCAGCGAGGTCGCCTTCTTCATGGCCAAGCGGATCCGGTCGAACGTCCGGGAACTCGAGGGCTCGCTGCGCCGCGTGATCGCGAACGCGCATTTCACCGGCAAGGCAATCACCGTCGACTTCGCCCGCGATGCCCTGAAGGACCTGCTGGCGGTGCAGAGCAAGCTGGTGACGCTGGAAAACATCCAGAAGACCGTGGCCGAGTACTTTCGGGTGAAGGTGAGCGATCTGCATTCGACACGCCGCAGCCGGTCGATCACGCGGCCGCGGCAGATCGCGATGGCGCTGGCGAAGGAACTTACGCAGCACAGCCTGCCGGAGATCGGCCAGGCCTTTGGGGGGCGCGATCACACCACGGTGATTCACGCCTGCAGGAAGGTCGCGGAGCTGCGCGAACAGGACGCGAACGTGGAGAACGACTACAGGATACTGTTGCGCACACTCAGCAGTTGAGAGGCTGTGGATATCGTGTTCGGAAACTGCGCACCATTTCCGGGTGCGGAACCATGGGGTGGTTTTCCACAGGCTGAACACAGCATTCACGGTACCGAAAATATAGTTCAAGCTATTGTTTTTAAAAGAAAAAATAAACCTTATACCGGGTAACGGCGGGCACTTAATACTATTGTCCTGATATATCTAGAACACTGATTGGGGAACCGAGCCGATGGAGTTTTCGTTCAACCGGGAGAGCATGACCGAGGCCCTCCAGCGCATCGTCGGGGCGGCCGAGAAACGGTTGACGATGCCGATCCTCGGCAACGTGCGGATCCGGCCCGTGGCCGAGGGAATCCAGCTGGATACCACGGACCTGGAACTCGCGTGGACCGCGACCACACCGGGAGAGGCCGCCGAGGGTCTGGACAGCACGGTCTCGGTGCGCAAGCTGCTCGACGTGGTGCGCGCGGCCCCGGCCGATGCGACGGTGACCGCCCGCGTCGACGGCGAACGCCTGACCGTCGGGTTCGGGTCTTCCCGGTTCAGCCTGGCGACGCTGCCGGGACAGGACTTTCCGGAACTGGAATCGCTGGCGATCGAGGAATGGCTCACGGTGCCGCAGCGGCTTCTGCGGCGGCTGGTGGAGGCGACGATGTTCTCGATGGCACAGCAGGACGTGCGCTACTACCTGCAGGGGTTGCTGCTGGTCGTGGATGGCTCGACGCTGCGTGCGGTCGCAACCGACGGCCATCGCCTGGCCCTGAACGAGGCCGACCTGGAGAGCCCGGCGGTGTCGGCGCAGGAATGCATCATTCCGCGCAAGACGGTGCAGGAACTGCGTCGCAATCTGCTCGAAGACGAGACCCCGGTGCGGGTGGGTTTCGGTGCCGGACAGATCGCCTTCGACTTCGGCGGGGCGCGACTGACCAGCAAGGTGATCGACGGCCGGTTCCCGGATTACGAACGGGTGATCCCGCAGGACCAGCCGGCGCAACTGGTCTCGGAGCGCGAGGATCTGCGCCAGGCGCTGAACCGGGTGGCCATCGTGGCCAGCGACAAGTACCGCGGCGTACGGCTGATGGCGGCGGGCGATGGCTGTCGTGTGGTGACCCACAACACCGAACGCGAGGAGGCGGAGGAGAGCTTTCCGGCGCAATACCAGGGCGAGCCTGTCGAGATCGGATTCAACCTGACCTACCTGGTGGACGTACTGGGTGCGATCGGCTCCGATCAGGTCCGGATAGAGCTTCGGGACGGCAACTCATCGGCGCTGATTCTCGCGGAACCCCCCGACCGCGCACGCTACGTCGTGATGCCGATGCGGCTCTAGGCGGGAAGCGCGGTCTCGGATTGTTTCGTCAGACGCGCCGCGGCGGCGGTCGGCGGCTCCCGGACCGGCTGGCGATCCGTGGACATGCCCAGCGTGCCCCGCCGCGTTGATGCCGGGGCTTCGTAGACGACGAAGCCTCCGCGTGAGCCGCGAGAAGAAGGGGTCCCGCGGTCATCGATCGATGTTCATGGGAACCCTTCAAAGCAGGGTCGGCGGTGGCATCGATGCGGATGGGAATCCATAGGCCCGATGGCTGGCCGGCCCGTTCCTCCCGCCGGGACTGCCCGCCTTGAAATGCTCCGTCGCCCTTCACTGAGGTAATCCCCAAGGGGTGGACCTGGCCACCCGGGAAGCCGGGTCACTGTGCGGCGCAAGCCCTTGGAGGATGTCCAGGCCGCTCAGGCAGCAAGCCGCTGTGAGGGGTGGTCCCGTCGAGGGAGGTGATCCCTTTCGGCGATCCCAGTCTGGACGGGCATTCAGACCGCGGTCATCTCGCGGACGTCGGACCCCCCGCTGGGACGGCCTCCTGGCGGGCCCCCGTGCAAGGGAGCGTTTCGCTCGGGGAAGGCTTCCGCGATAATCAGGATCTCCGATGAAGCCTCCATTACCTCCCCTCCATGTTGACTGAGCTCTGGAACCAGGGCGTGCGCAATCTCGTCGAGGGGCGCATCGTCCTCGGGCCGGGCCTCAATGTCTTCGTTGGGGGCAATGGCTCCGGCAAGACATCGCTACTGGAGTCCTGTCATGTGCTCGGTCTGGGGCGCTCCTTCCGAACCCACCGGCTGGCGCGGGTGGCCTGTTCCGGGCGGACGGAATTCGCAGTGGCGGGAGAAGTGCAGGATCCCCATCATGGGCGGTCGCGTGTTGCGGTCGAGTGGGCGGGGCAACGGCGATCGAGATTGAATGGCCAGTGGATCGATGGCCACTGGGAGATTGTTCGGCGACTCCCGCTGGTCGCGGTGCATGCGGGGTCCTTTGAGCTGCTGACCGGACCGCCCGAGGAGCGGCGAAGGCTGCTGGACTGGGGTGCGTTCTACGTCGATTCCGGCTTTGCCGGGGAATGGCAGACCTGGCGTCGTGCCCACGAGCAACGCAACGCGGCGCTCCGGGAACAGGATGGCAAGCTGGCGGCTCGCTTCGAGACGGTGGCCGCCGCCGCGGGTACGCGGCTGACCGGGATGCGGGAGCGTTTTACGCAGCGACTGGCCGGGTTCCTCTGTGATGCCTCGACCGCGGGGCTCCGGGAAGGGTTGCCGGCGCAGATCGAGGTCAGCTTCCGTCCGGGATGGCCTGAGGCCGAATCCCTGCTCGAGGCCTACGCCAGAAGCCGCCCCAGCGACCTGGAGCGGGGTTTCGGCCAGAGCGGACCGCAAAAGGCGGATCTGGATATCCGCGTCGCAGGCCGCCCGATTCGCGAGGCCTCCCGGGGCGAGCAGAAACGCGTGCTCAATGCGCTGGTGGTCTCGCAGGGGCTGGTGCAGGTGGCGAGCGGCCCGCAAGGGCTGACGCCCCTGTTGCTGCTGGATGACGCGGTGGCGGAGATGGACGAGACGGGGCTTGGCGGCATCATGGAGGCCGTGGTCTCCCTTGGGTGGCAATGTTTCGCGACGACGGTCGATCGGGGCTGGGCTCAACGGACTGCCGGGGCCCGACCGGATGCAAGGATGTTCCACGTGAAACAAGGCTTGGTCACCAGCCTGGATTGATCCGGACCCGCGCCACCGGCTACGAATCAGACCTGAGTTCAGACTAGCGGCGCCGGACTCGGTGAATCGGGCATGCATCGTCGCGAGCGATGGATGTTTCACGTGAAACATAACGCCTGTCGGCGCCGTCAGGACAGGAACGAGCAGGAGTCACTTCCGGGACACCATCGTGAGCGCGGACCAGCCGAAATTCATGGGGCGTTCCGTAAAGTGCGACGCAGATGCACTTCATGATGCCGACTGTTTTGGGGTCAGCATTGTCCACCGACCACGCAACCCCAAGCCCAGGGAAGTGCTGAGTAGGCGGTCATCGCGAGGAGCGCAGCGACGTGGCGATCCATAAGCTGCGGATTCCCCCGAGCTCGGCCTCGATTGTCGCGCTGCGTTCGCAATGGCAAAGCCTCTTTTCAGCGCTGTTTCCCGAGTGGGAACAACGAAGGGTGCGCACTACAGACCGGCGCGATCGGCGTGGTGGGCCCGCGGCGCTTGGCCCACCCTACGTCGAAGGGTGCCGCGGGGGGTTGCGGACACCGATTCGCTCGGGTGGCCTGATACCCATCGGGGTGGGTCCGGCGAGGCCCTTCCGTTCGTTTCGAGTGGCAAGGGCACGTCTGACGTGCCGAGCCGAGCAGCCCTCGGGAAAGGCATCCGCGATGGTGGTGCCCAAGCACACCCGGCTCTTTCACGTAGGCCGACAATGGGCAGCGACGGTCGTGCTCAGACCCAAAAAGCACCGATCCCTCACTGGTCCCATGCTGCCAGATATGGTTCCACGTGAAACACCACGTCGCGCTGCCCACGCTTGCACGCCCGATGGGCTCAATCAACCCAGCGAAACCCCTTTCCGTTATACTATGACCTTTGTAATCAAGTATTGAGAATCCATGTCCACCATTGATCCCGCCGCCGTGCCCAGCAGCTACGATTCCACCCAGATCAAGGTCCTGAAGGGCCTGGATGCGGTCCGCAAGCGTCCGGGGATGTACATCGGTGACACGGATGACGGCACCGGGCTGCACCACATGGTCTTCGAGGTCGTGGACAACGCGATCGATGAATCGCTGGCCGGCTATTGCAGCGCGATCGACGTGACCATCCACGAGGACAATGCGGTCAGCGTCTCGGACAATGGCCGTGGCATTCCGGTGGATATCCACTTCGAGGAAGGTCGCTCTGCCGCCGAGGTCATCATGACCGTGCTGCACGCGGGCGGGAAGTTCGACAACAGCTCCTACAAGGTGTCGGGTGGACTGCATGGGGTCGGGGTCTCGGTCGTGAACGCGCTGTCCGAGGAGCTTCGGCTCGACATCCATCGTGCAGGAAAGCGGTATCACCAGGTCTATCATCACGGCGTGCCCGAGGCTCCGCTGGTCGAGGCCGGCGATACCGACCGGACCGGCACCACGGTCTGGTTCCGGCCGAGCCCCGCCACCTTCACGAACATCGAGTTTCACTACGAGATCCTGGCCAAGCGTCTGCGTGAACTCTCGTTCCTGAACTCGGGCGTGCGCATCCGCCTGCGCGATCAACGCGACAATCGGGAGGATGTCTTCCGTTTCGAGGGTGGCATCCAGGCCTTCGTCAGTCACCTGAACCAGAAGAAGACGGCCCTCCACCCGACCGTGATCTACGCGAACCAGGTGCGCGGGGATCACACCGTGGAGGTGGCGCTGCAATGGAACGACTCCTACCAGGAGAACCTGTTCTGCTACACGAACAATATCCCGCAGCGCGACGGCGGGACGCACCTGGCCGGCTTCCGCGCTGCGCTCACGCGGACCATCAACCAGTATCTGGAACGCGAGGGCCTGTTGAAACGGGCCAAGATCAGCACCGCGGGGGACGACATGCGGGAGGGCCTCACGGCGGTCCTGTCGGTGAAGATACCCGATCCCAAGTTCTCGTCGCAGACCAAGGACAAGCTGGTGTCCTCCGAGGTCAAGCCGATCGTGGAGAGCGTCCTTGGGGAGGTCCTGAGTGACTTCCTGCTCGAGAATCCGGTCGAGGCCAAGGCCATCACCAGCAAGGTCATCGACGCGGCGCGTGCCCGCGAGGCCGCCCGTCGGGCGCGCGAGGTCACGCGGCGCAAGGGTGCCCTGGATATCGCGGGCCTGCCGGGCAAGCTCGCCGACTGCCAGGAAAAGGACCCATCCCACTCGGAACTCTTCCTGGTCGAGGGCGACTCCGCCGGCGGTTCCGCGAAGCAGGGCCGTGACCGCCACTTCCAGGCGATCCTGCCGCTGAAGGGGAAGATCCTGAATGTCGAGCGCGCGCGTTTCGACCGGATGCTCGGCTCCGCCGAAGTCGGGACCCTGATCACCGCGCTGGGTTGCGGGATCGGCAAGGAAGACTATGATATCAACCGGTTACGCTACCACCGAATCATCATCATGACCGATGCCGACGTCGACGGCTCGCATATCCGCACCCTGCTGCTGACCTTCTTCTTCCGGCAGATGCGAGAGCTGATCGAAAAGGGCTACGTCTACATCGCCCAGCCGCCGCTGTACAAGATCAAGCGGGGCAAGCGCGAGCAGTACGTGCGCGACGAGGCCGAGATGCAGGAGATCAACGTGACCCTCGCCCTGGACGGCGCGACCCTGCACGTCTCCCCGGAAGCGCCCCCGGTCGCGCCGGCGGCCTTCGAGAAACTGGTGAAGGACTACCAGAAGGCGCGCCGAGCGCTCGATCGTCTCGGACGGATGTACGACGATCGCATCCTCCGGTCGATGTTCGAGGCCGAGCCGATGCCGGAACCGCGCAGCGTACGGAACCCCGAGGTGCAGGCCTGGTTTGCCCGGCTCCTCGAGGAACTCTCAAGCGACCGTGCCGGCGCGACCCGCTACAGTCTCGGCGCGCTCACCGAGGTGGACGGGGTGGCCCAGCTCAGCCTCGACCGCATCGAGCACGGGGCGCCGTTCTCGCAGCTGATCAATGACGAGATCCTTGACTCCCGGGATTTTCGCGCGCTGCTGAAGCTCAGTGCGAACATCCACGACCTGCTCGAGCCCGGCGCCTACATTCGGCGCGGCGAGCGCCGGCACGTGATCGAATCCTTTGCGGACGCAATGGCGTGGCTGCTGCAGGAGGGGCGTCGCGGCATCTCCGTGCAGCGCTACAAGGGTCTCGGTGAGATGAACCCGGATCAACTCTGGGACACCACGATGAACCCGGAGACGCGGCGTCTGCTGCAGGTCCGCATCGAGGACGCGATCCTCGCGGACGAGATCTTCACGACGCTGATGGGCGACCAGGTGGAGCCGAGACGCGATTTCATCGAGGCACGGGCACTGAGTGCCGAGAACGTGGATGTCTGAGGCATACACGGTCCCTGGGGTCGCATACCGACGTCCGCGCGTCGCGGCACCGGCACGCTGACCACCGAATCGCGGAGACACGAGCAGCATGGCCCTCGCCACCATCGTCGTTCTCGTAATCCTGCTGGTTGCGGCGCTCTATGGCGTCGTGATCTACAACGCGCTGGTCGCACTGAAGCACGCGGTCGCACAGTCCTGGGCGAACATCGACGTACTCCTGAAGCAGCGCAACGACGAGCTCCCGAAGCTCGTGGCCGTCGCCCGCGAATACATGACCTATGAGCAGCAGACCCTGGACCGGGTGACCCGGGCGCGCACGCGGGCTGAGGCTGCGCAGCGCAGCGGCGACATGGCCGCACTGGGCGCCGCAGAGGGCGAACTGCGGCTCGGGCTCGGTCAACTGTTCGCGGTGGCCGAGGCCTATCCGGAGCTGCGTGCAAACGAGGTCTTCAACCAGTTGGCGCGCCGGATCTCGGGGCTGGAGTCCGCGATCGCCGACCGGCGTGAGTTCTACAATGCCGCAGTCAACCGGAACAATGTCCGGATCGAGCAGTTTCCGGACATCCTCGTCGCCCGCGCGCTGGGATTCAAGCCGTTCGACCTCCTAGAATTCGACGTGACGGAGCTGCAGGACGTTGATGTCCGGGCCCTCTTCCGTCCCTGAATCAACGGGAAAAGGCAGCCACGGGATGGCACGGACACCCCGGAACCTGCGGCATCGTCCGCACGAAAGACCCCAACCGGCCCCAAGCGCCACCACGGCGCGCCTGAGCGCAATCCCCACCCCCGCAGGCGGCCAGACCCCGGGCCGATTGCAGTGCCGGAAGACCCAGACCGCGAGACGCGTTGCAGCCTACGCTGGACCACCGCCCGCGCGAAGCGGACAGTCTGCGGAGTCTTGATGATGATCAGCCGACCTCTCCATCAGCCCGGCGACCGTGGCGATAAAACGGCAATGAGACGCATTCCAACCAGCCTCGTCGCGTCTCCTGCGCCAGCCGATCCAGCGTCGGGCGGGGCACCGGTCCACGACGGATAGGGCGAGGTCCACGATGCTTGCCGGTTGGGAAGGCTGGTTGCGGGCGGCGGATGCCGCCGACTTCGCGTTCGCCGCGGGCGCCCTTCTGCTCCTCGCCGGCGGCGGCCTCTACGGGTTCCTGCGCTACAGCCAGCTGCTGCGTCTGGTCGGCGGCATCCCCACCGCACGCATCCGCTCCGCGCCGCAGGGCCTGGTACAGCTGGAGGGCGCCGCGGACTGGCTTCCGGGGCCGGAAATCGTCGCCCCGCTCTCCGGTCTGCCCTGCGTCTGGTATCGCTACCGCATCGAGGAGAAGCGCGGGTCCGGGGGGCGCAAGCGGCGCCGCGTGATCGTTGCCCAGGGGCAGTCCGACGACCTCTTCCTGCTGCGGGACGAAACCGGGGACTGCGTGGTGGATCCGGACGGTGCGATGGTGATCCGGCCGGAACGCGACGTCTGGTACAGCCCGTCACGGGCGCTGGCCACCGGGCCCCGCGGTGGCTCGCGCTGGGGCGGTCGCTACCGGCACACCGAGGAGCGCCTGCATGCCCATCAGCCGCTGCTGGCGCTCGGCGAATTCGCGACGCGCCGGCACGAGGGCGCGGACCGGCACGAACGCCTGCGGGATCTGCTCGGCCGCTGGAAGAACGACCCGGAGATCATCCAACGCTTCGACTCCAGTGGCGATGGCCGTCTGTCCCTGCCGGACTGGGAACGGGTCCGCGCCGCCGCCCGCACCGAGGTGGAACGCGAGATGTCCCGCGAGCCTACTCCGGACGCGGTGCACCTGCTGCACCGCGGCGGTCCCGGCACCCAGCGCCTCCTCCTGCTGTCTACCCTTGGCGAGTCCCAGATTCTGTTCCGCCAGCGCCTGCGGGCGTATGGTTCTGCGTTGGTCTTCATCGTCACGGCAAGCCTGCTCTTCTGGGCGCTGGCCGTGCGTTTCTGAACCCCTTTCGTGATGGGAGTGCCTGTGTCGAATCCGCTGTTAGCCACCGAACACCTGCCCGCCTTCCGGGCCATCCGGCCCGAGCATGTCGAGCCGGCGATCGATACCGTTCTCGCAGAGAATCGGACCGCCATCGCCGAGCTCCTCGCGTCGCTGCCCGATGACCCCGGCTGGGAGGACCTGGTCGTGCCGCTGGAACGGCTGGACACGCGGCTGGACGATGTGTGGTCGCCGGTCCGTCACCTGAACTCGGTGATGAACACCGACGCGTTGCGCGCCGCCTACAACGCCTGTCTGCCGAAGCTCTCGGAATATGCGAGCGAGATGTCGCAGAACGCGGCGCTGTTCGAGGCCTTCGATCGCCTCGCCCGGTCGCCCGGCTTCGCCGAAGAGCCGGCCGACCGGCGCAAGCTGGTGCAGGACGCGCTGCGCGATTTCCACCTGAGCGGCGTCGATCTGCCGGAGGATCGCAAGGCGCGGGTGCGCGAGATCAACTCCCGCCTGTCGGCGCTCACCGCCCGCTACGAGGAGAACGTGCTCGACGCGACCCAGGGCTGGACGCTGCACCTGAAGGACGACGCGCGCCTGGCCGGCGTCCCGCCCTCCGCCCAGGGAATGCTCGCCCAGAACGCCCGCGAGCGGGACCTCGACGGCTTCGTGATCACGCTCGACTTCCCCAGCTATTACGCGGTCATGACCCATGCCGAGGACCGCGATCTGCGCGAGCTGGTCTACACTGCCTACGTGACCCGCGCATCGGACGAGGGTCCCGACGCCGGCCGCTTCGACAACAGCGAGGTGATGGTGGAGATCCTGCGCCTGCGCCAGGAGAAGGCCGAGATCACCGGTTTTCGCCACCACGCGGAGCGCTCCCTCGCCACCAAGATGGCCGACACTCCGGACACGGTCGAACACTTCCTGCAGGACCTCGCGCGACGCGCCCGCGCTCCGGCGGAATCGGATCTTCAGGACATGCGCGATTACGCCCGATCGCAGTTCGGCATGGACGTGCTGGAGGCCTGGGACTACCCCTTCGTGGCGGAGAAGATCCGCTCCGACCGCCTCGGCCTGAGCCAGGAGATGCTGAAGCCCTACTTCCCCGCCGACCGGGTGGTCGCGGGCTTGTTCGGCCTGGTGGAGCGATTGTTCGGGGTGAGCATCACCGCGGACCCCACGGTGGAGACCTGGCACGACGACGTGCGGTATTACGTGATCCGCGACGCCGAGGGCCGCGAGCGCGCCGGCTTCTACTTCGACCTCTACGCCCGATCCGGCAAGCGCGGAGGCGCGTGGATGGACGTCTGCCGCAGCCGTTTCGTGACCCCCGCGCACCGGCAGCTGCCGGTCGCCTACATGACCTGCAATTCGACGCCACCGGTGGACGGCAAGTCGGCGCTGTTCACCCACGACGAGGTGATCACCCTGTTCCACGAGTTCGGTCACGGGCTGCACCATATGCTGACCCGGGTCGATCATCCGGAGATCGCCGGCATCAGCGGCGTGGAGTGGGACGCGGTGGAGCTCCCCAGCCAGTTCATGGAGAACTGGTGCTGGGAGCGCGAGGCCCTCGACCTGTTCGCGCGACACCACGAGACGGACGATCCGATGCCCGAGGATCTCTACCAGCGCATGCTCGGAACCCGGCACTTCCAGAGCGCACTGCAGTTGCTGCGGCAGGTGGAGTTCGCGCTGTTCGACATGCGCCTGCACTCCGGCGCGGTACCGGCCACCGCGGCGGACATCCAGGAGGTGCTCGATCGCGTCCGCGACGAAGTGGCGGTGATCCGGCCGCCCTCCTTCAACCGCTTCCAGCACGGCTTCGCGCACATCTTCGCGGGCGGCTACGCGGCCGGCTACTACAGCTACAAGTGGGCGGAGGTGCTGTCGGCCGACGCCTTCGCACGCTTCGAGGAGGAAGGTCTGTTCTCGCCGGACGTGGGCCGCGACTACCTGCAGGAGATCCTCGAGGTCGGGGCCTCGCGTCCGGCGCTGGAATCCTTCCGGGCCTTCCGCGGCCGCGAGCCGCAGATCGATGCCCTGCTGCGCCACAGTGGACTGGAGGCCGCGTGAAGATCGCCAGCTGGAACGTGAACTCCCTGAAGGTGCGTCTGCCGCACGTGCTTTCCTGGCTGGAGAGTCGCCAGCCCGACGTGGTGGCCCTGCAGGAAACGAAGCTCACGGACGAGAACTTTCCGGTCCAGGCGCTCAGTGACGCCGGCTACCGGGCGGTGTTTTCCGGACAGAAGACCTATAACGGCGTGGCGATCCTGGCCCGGAACGAGATCAGCGACGCGGTCACCGATCCGCCCGGGCTGGAAGATGCGCAAAGGCGGATACTCGCCGCGACCGTGAACGGCATCCGCGTCGTGAATCTCTACGTGGTCAATGGCGAGTCGGTGGGCTCGGAGAAG
>JAABTX010000066.1 GCA_011389655.1 Thioalkalivibrio sp. | reverse complement strand
CCCCGTGGGCACCGCCACGCTGGGCCGCGTGATGGACGTGCTCGGCAAGCCGGTGGACAACGCCGGTCCGGTGGAGTCGGAGGAGCGGTGGGCGATCCATCGGTCGGCCCCCGCCTTTGACGAACAGGCGGGGTCCACGGAACTGCTGGAGACCGGCATCAAGGTGATCGACCTCCTGTGCCCGTTTGCGAAGGGTGGCAAGGTCGGCCTGTTCGGGGGTGCCGGTGTCGGCAAGACCGTGAACATGATGGAGCTGATCCGGAACATCGCGATCGAGCACTCGGGCTATTCGGTGTTCGCCGGTGTCGGCGAGCGTACCCGCGAGGGCAACGACTTCTACCACGAGATGAAGGACTCCAACGTCCTCGACAAGGTCGCGCTGGTCTACGGCCAGATGAACGAGCCACCCGGCAACCGCCTGCGCGTGGCGCTGACCGGCCTGACCATGGCCGAGTTCTTCCGCGACGAGGGTCGCGACGTGCTGATGTTCATCGACAACATCTACCGCTACACGCTCGCGGGGACCGAGGTCTCCGCGCTGCTCGGGCGCATGCCCTCGGCGGTGGGCTACCAGCCGACGCTGGCGGAGGAGATGGGCGTGCTGCAGGAACGCATCACCTCCACGCAGAAGGGCTCGATTACCTCGATCCAGGCGGTGTACGTGCCGGCGGACGACCTGACCGACCCGTCCCCGGCCACCACCTTCGCGCACCTGGATGCGACCGTGGTGCTGTCGCGCCAGATCGCTGAGCTGGGCATCTACCCGGCGGTGGACCCGCTGGACTCCACCAGTCGCCAGCTGGACCCGAACATCATCGGCCACGAGCACTACGACACCGCCCGCGCGGTGCAGAACACCCTCCAGCGCTACAAGGAGCTGAAGGACATCATCGCGATCCTCGGCATGGACGAGCTCTCCGAGGATGACAAGCTGCTGGTGGCCCGCGCGCGCAAGATCCAGCGCTTCCTGTCGCAGCCCTTCTTCGTGGCCGAGGTCTTCACCGGTTCTCCCGGAAAGTACGTGCCGCTGAAGGAGACCATCCGCGGCTTTGCGGCGATCGTCGACGGTGAGTACGACCACCTGCCGGAGCAGGCCTTCTACATGGTCGGCTCCATCGAGGAGGCCGCCGAGAAGGCGGAGAAGCTGAAGTAGCGATGCTGCCGTCACGCAGCATTCGCAAAGATGGACGTCGGGCGCGTCGCGCCGTGATCGTTCCCTCTCCCCATTCCCCTTCCGCGCGCGGGAGAGGGGGATCAGCAGCGCGCTGCCCGCGTGCCGGTGCCTAAGGAGCGTTTGCCATGGCCATGACCATCCACGTCGACGTCGTCAGTGCGGAGGAGTCGATCTATTCGGGTGATGCGTACATGCTCGCCGCCACCACCGAGACCGGCGAGGTGGGGATCTATCCCCGCCACACCCAGCTGCTGGCGCGGCTGAAGCCGGGCGAGCTGCGCATTCGCGAGACCGAGGACGGCGAACCGCAGCGCGTGTTCGTGTCCGGCGGAATCCTGGAGGTGCAGCCGCACGTGGTCACCGTGCTGGCGGATACCGCGATCCGTGCCAAGGACCTCGACGAGGCCGAGGCGCTGGAGGCCAAGCGCCGGGCCGAGGACGCGCTGGCGAATTCCAGGGCGGACTTCGACTACGCGAAGGCCCAGGCCGAACTGGTGGAGGCCGCGGCCCGTCTGCAGATGATCCAGAAGCTGCGTCGCGCCAGCTGACCGTGCTCCGCCGCATCCCCTCCCCCGGAGTGCGGGCGCCCGCTCCCGCTCGGTTCGGCGGAATCCCGCCTCGGCCCCGGTTGGTCCGCCGCCCGTCCGCAGGCGACCGCAGGCGGGCGCACTCAACGGAGCGACGCCGGTGACCGCCGCACTGCATGTGGTGATCCTCGCCGCCGGCAAGGGCACGCGCATGCGTTCGGCGTTGCCGAAGGTGCTCCAGCCGCTCGGCGGACGCCCGATGCTGTCGCACGTGCTGGAGCGCGCGCGCCTTCTGTCGCCGGCGCGCATCAGCGTGGTGATCGGCCACCAGGCCGACCGGGTCCGTGCGTCCGTCGCGGCCGACGACCTGCGCTTCGTGGAACAGGCCGAGCAGAAGGGGACCGGTCACGCGGTGAGTCTCGCGCTCGCAGGGCAGGAGCCCGCCGGGCGCGTGCTGGTCCTCTACGGCGACGTGCCGCTGATTCCGCCGGAGGATCTCGAGGCCTGCCTCCAGGCTTCGGCCGATCTCGTGGTGCTGGGTGCCGAGGTCGCCGACCCCAGGGGCTATGGCCGCCTGGTCGAGCACCCGCCAGGCCACCTGGAGCGCATCGTCGAGGAACGCGACGCCGATACCGCGCAGCAACGGATCCGCCGCATCAACACCGGGATCCTCTCCGCTCCGGCGGCACATCTGAAGCGCTGGCTTGCGCAGGGCGAGGCGGAGGCCGACCGCCGCGCGGGCGAGTGGTACCTGACCGACGTGGTGGCGGCGGCGCGCGCGGAGGGCCGTCCGGTGGCGCTTGCGATGAGCGCCACACCGGAGGCCGTGCTCGGCGTCAACGACCGGCTGCAACTCGCCGGGCAGGAACGCCTGTTCCAGCGCGGTCAGGCCGAGCGCTGCCTGCGCGCGGGCCTGGCCCTGACCGACCCGGGCCGCTTCGACCTGCGCGGCCAGCTGCACTTCGGCGAGGACTGCCTTGTCGACCTGAACGTGATCCTCGAGGGAACGGTGCGGCTGGGCGACCGGGTGCGGATCGGCCCCGGTTGCCGCCTGCGTGACGTGGTCGTCGAGGACGACGCGCAGATCGACGCCTATTCGGTGCTTGAATCCTGTGTCGTCGGGCCGGGCTGCCGGGTCGGCCCCTTCGCGCGCCTGCGCCCCGGCGCTCAACTCGAGGCCGGAGCCGCGGTCGGCAACTTCGTCGAGATGAAGAACGCGACACTGGGCCCCGGCGCGAAGGCCAATCACCTGACCTACCTGGGCGATGCCGAGGTGGGACCGCGCGCGAACATCGGGGCCGGCACCATCACCTGCAACTACGATGGCGCGAACAAGCACCGCACCCGCATCGGCGCCGATGCCTTCATCGGCTCCAACTCGGCGCTGGTGGCGCCGGTCACGGTCGGTGACGGGGCGACGATCGGGGCCGGCACGGTGCTGACGCGCGACGCGCCGTCTGGCGCCCTGACGTTCTCGCGGCCGCCCCAGCAGACCCGCAGCGACTGGGAACGCCCGCGCAGGACCGCGAGGAGGCCCGCTGACGATCCCGGCGACCCGGAATCCCCGCCCCCGGGGACGGATTCGGGGACAGATTTGTAAATCTGTCCCCGAATCTGCCGACATCCGCAAGCGGAGGATGACTGGGGAGGGGCCTCGGCCTGCCAGGTGTCCCCCGACGCTTCACCTGTCGCCACGTTCAGGACTAGACTTCAGCCATGTGTGGAATCGTAGCCGGCATCGCCGAACGCAACATCGTGCCCGTCCTGATGGAGGGGCTGCGCCGCCTGGAATACCGGGGCTACGACTCCGCGGGCATTGCGCTGCTCTCGGGCGGGCGGATCGTCCGCGAGCGCACCCTCGGCAAGGTGGCCGCGCTCGCCGACGTGGTCGAGCGCGATGCGCTGAAGGGCGATGCCGGCATCGCCCACACGCGCTGGGCGACCCATGGCAGGCCCAGCGCCGAGAACGCGCACCCCCACATGTCGGCCGAGCGCATCGCGCTGGTGCACAACGGCATCATCGAGAACCACGCGGCCCTGCGCACGATGCTGCAGGAGCGCGGCCACCGCTTCACCTCGGAGACCGACACCGAGGTGATCGCGCACCTGATCATGGACGAACTCTCCAACGGCAGCGGCGACCTGTTCACTGCGCTCCGGGCCGCTGCCGGGAAGATGCACGGGGCCTATGCGCTCGCGGTACTGGACCGGGAGGCGCCGGGGCGCCTGGTGCTGGCGCGCGAGGGCAGTCCGCTGGTGATCGGGCTCGGCATCGGCGAGAACTTCGCGGCCTCCGACATCCAGGCGCTGCTTCCGGTCACCCAGCGCTTCCTGGACCTCGAGGACGGCGACTTCGCGGTCCTGGAGCGGCAGGCAATCGCGGTATACGACCGCGACGGGGAGCCGGTGCAACGCCCGGTGCGCGAGAGCAGCCGCGAGGCGCTGGCCGCCGACCGCGGCGGTTACCGGCATTTCATGCTGAAGGAGATCCACGAACAGCCGGAGGCCATCGCCGCGACGCTGGAGGGCCGACTGGGCGCGGACGACCTGCTGCCCAACCTGCTCGGGCCGGAGACCGCCGAGCGGCTTTCCGGAGTGCGCGGGGTGCAGATCATCGCCTGCGGCACCAGCTACCATGCCGGGCTGGTTGCCCGCCACTGGTTCGAGGCGGTGCTCGGGCTGCCCTGCCAGGTCGAGGTGGCCAGCGAGTATCGCTATCGCCCTCACGTGGTGGTACCCGGCACGCTGCTGGTGGTGATCTCGCAGTCGGGCGAGACGGCCGACACCCTCGCGGTGCTCAAGCAGGCGCGCACGGATGCCTTCCACGCACGCCTGTCGATCTGCAACGTGCCCGAGAGCGCGATGGTGCGCAACGCCGACCTCTCGCTGCTCACCCATGCCGGGCCCGAGATCGGCGTTGCCTCGACCAAGGCCTTCACCACCCAGCTGGTGGCGCTGGCGCTGCTGGTGCTGCTGCTCGGGGAGCACTGCCGGGCGGCGCAGCTCCCGCCCGAGGGGCGCGCGGACTGGGTCCGCGGCCTGCGGGCCCTGCCCGAGCAGGTGCGCGCGGTACTGGCGATGGACGCCGGGGTTGCCGAGCTTTCGGAACGGCTGGTCGAGCGCCAGCATGCGCTCTTCCTGGGTCGCGGCCAGCACTTTCCGATCGCGCTGGAGGGAGCGCTGAAGCTGAAGGAGATCTCCTACATCCACGCGGAGGCCTATCCCTCCGGCGAGCTCAAGCACGGCCCGCTGGCCCTGGTGGACGCGGACATGCCGGTGATCGCGGTGGCCCCCAATGACGCCCAGGTCGAGAAGCTGGCGAGCAACCTGCAGGAGGTGCGCGCGCGCGGCGGCGAGCTGATGGTCTTCGCGGACCGCGACACGGTGCCGGCGCTCAGTGCCGACGACACCTGGATCGCGCTGCCGACGGCTCCCGCGCTGGAGTGGCTGGCCCCGGTCCTGTTCACTATCCCGCTGCAGCTCCTCGCCTATCACACCGCGGTGCTGAAGGGCACCGACGTCGATCAGCCCCGCAACCTCGCGAAGTCCGTAACCGTGGAGTAGGCTGGGCGGTCGCTCCCGAGAGGACCCCCGTGAGACCCGATTCCTCCCGCCGCGTCCTTTCCCACGTCATTGGCTTCGACGACGCCCCCTTCGCGCGCAGTCATCGCGGTGACGTGCTGGTGGTGGGTGCGGTCTTCGCCGGCCAGCGCCTGGAGGGCGTGGTGTCCACCCGGGTGCGTCGCGACGGGGCCAACGCGGCAGCCCGACTGGCGGCCTGTATCGAGGCGAGTCGCTTCCGGCCGCAGCTCCAGGCCGTGCTGCTGCAGGGCATCGCGCTGGCGGGCTTCAACGTGGTCGACCTGGCCGCGCTGGGCAGGTCCACGGGCCTCCCGGTGCTGGTGGTTGCCCGCCGCGAGCCCGGTCTGGAGCGCATCCGCAGCGCGCTGGAGCGGCGCGTGCCCGGCGGCCGGCGCAAGTGGCGCCTGATCGAGGCGGCGGGGCCGATGGAACCCCTGGCGGGCGTCTATGTCCAGCGCCACGGTCTTTCGCCCGCCGACGCGCGGACTCTTCTGACCGGGCTCCAGCTGCACGGCCTCATGCCGGAACCGCTGCGCGTGGCGCACCTCGTCGCCGGCGGCGTGACCACTGGCGAGAGCCGCCACCGAGCCTGAGGCCCGGTGTGCCGGGCCGGTTTGGCATGCGGGTCGCGGTTCTCTATTCTTGGGCCCCGCTCATCGCACCCGGGAGGCCTGTGCCATGAATTTCTCAGGAAGGACCGGACGAGGTCCTGCCGCGTCTGCGTTCGGCGCTCGCACCCCTGCACTGCTGACGCTGCTGTTCGGCGCCCTGCTCGTCCAGCCGGTGGCGTCCAAGCTGCCTGCCGACGGGTCCGACCGCCTGGCCTACGAACAGAACACCATCGAGGTGGTCCGCCAGATCGCCCGGTCGGTGGTCGCGGTGCGCGTGATGGCGGAGAGCGAGCCCTCCGGGGCCGAGAACCCGGGCCGGCGATTCGCCGGCGGCAGCGGCTTCGTCGTGGATGGCGCCGGGCGCATCATCACCAACTTCCATGTGGTGGCGATGGCGCTGGGCGAGACGACCGACGAGGTCGTGGAGCTTGCCCCCGACGCATCGCTGATGGTGTCCTTCCTCGACAGCCCGGACGAGGAGCACGAGGTGCGCGTGCTGGGCGCCAACCCGGACGTGGATCTCGCGCTGCTGGAGTTGCTGGAGCCGGATCGCGCTCCCGTCGTGCCGCCCATCGCGCTCGCCGACTCGGACCGGGTCGAGGTAGGACAGAAGGCGATCGCGATCGGCAATCCCTTCGGTCTGCACTCGACGGTGACCGCGGGGATCATTTCCGCGGTGGAGCGCGAGCAGCCGGGTGTCGCCGGCATCGAGATTCCCTACATCCAGACCGATGCCGCGATCAATCCCGGCAACTCGGGCGGCCCGCTGCTGAACTCCGCCGCCCAGGTGATCGGCATCAACAACACCATCCTCGCGCCCGCCGGCGCCTTCGCGGGGATCGGCCTCGCGGTGCCCAGCAACCTGGTTGCCGAGACAATGGGCGAGCTGCGGGCCGGCGGACTCTCCGGGTTTGCCGCAGCGGCCGCGCAGCTGCCCGACCGGCCGCGGCTGGGACTGCAGATCAGCCTGCGGGTCCAGGATTATCCAGAACCCCTGCGCGAGCAGCTGGGCCTGCCCGACCACGGTGTCGTGGTCACTGGCGTGTCCAGTGGCGGTCCGGCGGACCAGGCGGGCATACGGGGTCCCGAGGCGATCGTGCTGGTCGATGAACAGCCCTTCCCGGTCGGGATGGACGTGATCACCGCGGCCGAGGGCGAGCCCGTACGCCGGGCGATCGACCTGCAGCGCGTGGTCCTGGAGCGTGAGCAAGGCGATGTGGTGACCGTGACCGTCTGGCGTGACGGCAGCGAGCGCAGCTTCGAGATCGAACTGGAGGTGGTGCCGGTCGAGGCCGACTGACAGCGGCCACCGCGCCACCGGTAGATGGAGGAAGCGGGATCGATGGGAGACGACGACCTCGAGCAGGAGGGTCACCGGCAGGCGCTGTCGCTGCTGCGGTCCTGCGCGACCGAGGCCGGCTTTCTGGCCTCGCCGACGGACCGCTCCAACTATCGGCGGGTCTGGGCGCGGGACGGGGCGATGCTGTCGCTGGCCGCCCTGTGTGCGCAGGACGAGGAACTGATCGCCGCTGCGCGCAGCACCCTGCACACCCTGGTGCGCCACCAGGGACCGCACGGCGAGATCCCGAGCAATGTCGACCCGGTGACCGGACGCGTCAGTTACGGGGGCACCACCGGGCGCGTGGATGCCGACCTGTGGTTCGTGATCGCCTGCGCGGAATACTGGCGGGCGACCGAAGACGGGGACTTCCTCGATGCGATGCTTCCGGCGCTCGAAAAGGTGCGCGCCCTGCTCGGCGCTTGGGAGTTCAACAACCGCGGGCTGCTGTATGTGCCGCCGACCGGCGACTGGGCCGACGAGTACCTGCAGAGCGGATATGTTCTCTACGATCAGCTGCTCTACCTGCAGACGCAGCGCAGTCTCGCCGCGCTGCACGCCGGGGTGCATGGCTCGACGGATCACAGGCTCGAGGAACGGATCAGCCACCTGTATCACCTGATCCGCGCCAACTACTGGTTCGACGGTGATGCGGATCAGGCCGGGGACGCGTACCACGAGGTGCTGTACCGCAGGGGACAGGAGGCCGCGCCGCACTGCGCGGACCGCTACTGGCTACCGTCCTTCTCGCCCACCGGTTACAGTTACCGCTTCGACGCCTTCGCGAACGTGCTCGCGTCCCTGCTGGGCGTGGCCGACGACGACCAGCGCGAGCGGGTCGACCGCTACATCGCGGAGGAACTGGTTGACGACGAGCTGCCGCTGCTGCCGGCATTCCACCCGGTGATCGAGCCGGTCGACGAAGACTGGGAGGATCTTCAGGTCATGTTTTCCTACACCTTCAAGAACAAGCCCTACGAGTTCCACAATGGCGGTCTGTGGCCGATGCTCACCGGTTTCCACGCCGCCGACCTGGCGCTGCGCGGGCGTGGGCAGGCGGCCCGCCGCTACCTGCACGCGGTGCATGCTGGGAACCGACTCGCGATGGACGGCGAGGACTGGTCCTTCCCGGAGTTCGTGCACGGTCGTGACCGCACGCCCGGGGGCACGCGCCGGCAGGGCTGGAGCGCGGCCGCCGCGGTGATCGCCGGAGCGGCGCTCGAGGGACGCGAGGTCTTCGGGATAGACCATGCCGGCTGATCACGTGGTGCTCTGCACCGACCTCGACCGCACCATCATCCCGAACGGGGACCAGCCGGAGTCCCCGCGGGCCCGCGAGCTGCTGCGCCGCTTCGCCGCGCGCCCGGAGTCCACGCTGGTGTACGTGAGCGGGCGCGACGAGGGCCTGTTGCGAAACGCGATCCGGGACTACGACCTGCCGGTGCCCGACTTCGCGATCGGCGATGTCGGCACCACCATCTACCGCGTTCACGGGGATCACTGGCAGCCCATGAAGGCCTGGTCCCGCGAGATAGCGCCGGACTGGCAGGGCATGGAGGGGGCCGATCTGGCCAACCTCCTGCGCGGCGTCGAGGGCCTGCGCCTGCAGGAGGCGGAGAAGCAGAACGACTTCAAGCTCAGCTACTACGGGCCGGAGGATCCGCGGCCCGAGGCGCTGTTGTCCGAGGTGCGCCGGCGACTGAAGGACAACGGTGTCCGGGCGAATCTGATCTGGAGCATCGACGAACAGGCACACTGCGGGTTGCTCGACGTGCTGCCCGCCTCGGCAAACAAGAGCCATGCGATCGCCTTCCTGATGCGGGACAGGGGCTTCGGCGACCGCAAGACGGTCTTCGCCGGCGACAGCGGCAACGACCTCGAGGTCCTGGTCAGCAGCCTGCAGGCGGTGCTGGTGCGCAATGCCCCACCGGAGGTCCGCGAGGAGGCCGAGCGTCGCGCCGCCGAGTCGGGGAGAGCCGATCGGCTCTACGTCGCCCGTGGCGGGTTCCTCGGCATGAACGGCAACTACGCCGCCGGCGTATTGGAAGGCCTGGCGCACTACCTGCCGCACACCCGCGCCTGGCTGGAGTCGGACTCTTAAGCCGAATGGGGACGGATTTACAAATCTGTCCCCATTCGGCCCCATACCACCCCCCGCACCGGCCGCGGGCGCGCCGGCGCTCAGCGCAGCAGCGGCTCCTCGACGTCCCGCCGGGCGTCCGGACCCGCGAGCTGCTCGATCAGCGTGAGGGCGAAATCAATCGCGACGCCGGGTCCGCGACCGGTGACCACGCCGCCGTCGACCTCCACCGGCGTGGCCGTCGACGACAGGCCGCTGGCGTCCAGGGCACCGGTGTAGGCGGTCACCCGGCGACCCTCGAGCACCCCCGCGCCGGCGAGCGCCTTCGGCGCCGCACAGATCGCACCGAGCAGTCGACCGGCATCGGACTGACGCCGGACCACGGACCGCACCCGGGCATCGTCGCGCAGGTGGTCCGCGCCCGGCAGGCCGCCCGGGAGCACGACCAGATGGAAGTCCTCGTCGACCACGTCATCGAGTTCGCGATCGGGCAGGATCACCGTCTTGCGGGAGCAGGTCACCGGTCCCGGTTCGAGCCCGGCGACCACCACGGTGAAGCCGGCACGGCGCAGGAGATCGATGATGGTGACCGCCTCCAGTTCCTCGGCCCCCGGTGCCAGCGGGACCAATACACGGATCTGGTCCGGGTCGATGTTCATCACGGGCGGGCACCCATGATCGCGAGGCCCTTCAGCAGGTTCAGCGCCTCGTACAGGCCGAAGTCACGCTGGGCCAGCGGTTCCTCGTCGGTCTCGTCGGTGTCGTCGGACTCCGCGCCGTTCCCGAACGCGCCGTTGTCGATACTGCCCTCGAGGTGGCGTTCCAGGCTCGCCTCGTTCAGGCTCGGCCCGTTGTCCTCCGTGCGGGTGACGCTGACGGGTTCGATGCGGATGTCGGGCTGGATGCCCTCGGCCTGGATCGAGCGCCCGTCGGGCGTGAAATAGCGCGCGGTGGTCAGCTTGATCGCGGTCTCCTGCGCCAGCGGCAGGATGGTCTGCACCGATCCCTTGCCGAAGGTCGGGGTACCCATCACCACCGCGCGCTTGTGATCCTGCAGCGCCCCGGCGACGATCTCCGAGGCCGAGGCCGAACCCTCGTTCACCAGCACCACCATCGGGACGCCGTCGGCGACGTCGCCGGGGGAGGCCGTGTACCGGAACTGCGATTCCTGCAGCCGGCCCTCCGTATAGACGATCAGGCCACTGTCCAGGAAGGCGTCGGACACACCGACGGCCCCGTTCAGCACGCCCCCGGGATTGTTGCGCAGATCCAGCACCAGGCCCTGCAGCGGGACGTCTTCCTTCAGGTCCTCGACCGCGCGCACGAGGTCGCGCGCGGTGCGCGACTGGAAGTTGGTGACGCGCACGTAGCCGAAGCCCGGTTCGAGTTGCTCCGAGCGCACGCTCTGGACCTGGATGATGTCACGGGTGATGGTGATGCGCTGCGGCCCCTCCACACCCTCGCGCATGATGGTCAGCGTGATGTCGGTGCCACGCTTGCCGCGCATCTTGTTCACCGCGTCGGACAGGCTCATGCCCTTCACTGCGGTGTCGTCCAGGCGGATGATCAGGTCGCCGGCGCGGATGCCGGCCCGGCTCGCGGGCGTATCGTCGATCGGCGCGATCACCTTGATGAAGCCGTCCTCCATGCCAACCTCGATGCCGAGGCCGCCGAACTCGCCGCTTGTGCCGACCTGCAGATCGCGGAATTCCTGCTCGTCCAGATAGGCCGAGTGCGGGTCCAGTCCGGAGAGCATGCCCTTGATCGCATTGTCGAGCAGGTCGTGGTCCTCCACCTCGGTGACGTAGTTGCGCTTGATGCGCATGTAGACGTCAGTGAAGCGGCGCAGGTCCTCGACCGGGAGCGTCTCGCTCGCGCCGTCGTTGCGGTCGGCGAATACGCCCACGGAAACACTGAGGAGAACCCCCAGGATGACGCCGGTGACCAGACCGTAGCCGACGCTGAAACGCTTGTTCATGTCTTTGTCGCCTTTAGGGAAATCATTGCCCGCATGGTATCACTGGCCCACTGCCGCACCGCAAGAAACGCGCCCGGCGACAGCGGCGTGATGCTGCTCAGTTGGAGTCCCACCACGGCCGTGGGTTCAATGTCTCCCCCTGGTGGCGCAGCTCGAAATACAGCCCCGGGGCGATCGCGGCGCTGGCATCGCCGGCACGCGCGATCACGTCGCCGGCCGCAACCTGTTCCCCCGGCCGGGTGAGCAGCTCGCGGCCGTTGGCGTATAGCGTCAGATAGCCCTCGCCATGGTCGAGGATCACCACGAAGCCGTAGCCGCGCATCCAGTCCGCGTAGACCGTCTGTCCGTGATGCACCGCGCGCACCGGCGCGTCCCGGCCGGTCTCGAAGACCTCGCCGCGCCAGGAGGCGTGCACGGCCCCGTTGCGCGGGGTCCCGTAACGGTGCAGGAGGCTGCCGTCGACCGGCGGTCGCAGTGCGCCCCGGCGGCTTGCGAAGCGGCTCCCGTCCCCGGGGGCGGCGGCCTGCGGTGCGGGGGGCGGCTCATCCATCCGGCGCAGTACCGTCTCCAGTGTCTCGGCGTTGCGCGCGAGCCGTTCCAGTTCCAGTGCGTCATTCTCGATCTGCTGGTCGAGCCGGGCCAGCAGTGCCGCGAGTTCCTCTTCCCTGTCAGCGATCTTCCGCAGCGTCCGGCGAGTCTCGGTCTGGCGCGCGAGCAGTTCGTCACGTGCGGCGGCGAGCCGGTCGCGTGCTTCGGCCAGGGCGGCCGCCCGTCTGGCGATCCGCGCCAGCGCCTGCTCGCGCAGGAGCTGGATCCGGGCATCCAGATGCCGCTGATGGCGGCTCAGTTCGGCATCGTCCGCAGTCCAGGGACGGTGGCGCTCGCGGAGCCACTGGCTTCTCAGCAGCTGCAGCGCCTGCTCCCGGCCCGCGGCCAGTTCCGCCTCCCGCTCTTCCGTCTCCTGCTGGCGCTCCGCCACCGCGCGGTCCTGTTCGGTCACCGCCGTCCGCAGGCGACGTTCCGCATCGCGCAGGTCCTGGCTGCGCCGCGCAACCTCGGCCGCGCGTTCCTCCAGGCGCTCGATCTCGCGCTGGCGCTCCTGCTGTCCGCGCTCCAGCGCTCGCATCGCCTCCCGCGTCACCTCCAGTTCGGCTTCCGTCTCCATGGCCCCGGCCGCGGGCGCACACAGGATCAGGGCCGCGAAGAGCCAGCCAACCGGCTGTAATCGGGGAGCTTTGTCGAGATTGACCATTGCGTTTGTGGCAATATCCGAGTACTTTTGATTGCTTATATTCCCTTATATAGTCGTCTTCGAGACATGATCTTCCTCAAAACCGGATGCTCCGCCGTGACCCACGATCCAAACTGCTTTGATGAACCCCTGATGAGCCAGGACGAGGACATCGAGCGGGCGTCCCGCTCCCTGAAGGCGATGTCCCATCCGCTGCGGCTGAAGATACTCTGCATTCTCGGTGATCGCGAGATCAGCGTGCAGGAGATCGTCGACCAGGTCGGGACCTCGCAGAGCAACATCTCCCAGCATCTGGGCATCCTCCGGGACAAGGGCATCCTTGCCACGCGCAAGGATGCCAACCGCGTCTATTACCGAGTCGGCGATGCCCGCACGCTGCGCCTGATCGGAATGATGCAGGATGTATTCTGCAATTCCTGATGACCAAGGTGTGTCCTGATGCTTGAACGTCTGCCCGAGTTCCTGGGCAACCACCCGCTCCTCAGCGGGGCCCTGATCGCGGTCGTCGCGCTGATTCTCTTCACGGAGTTCCAGCGCCTGACGCGCAAGTACCGGGCGCTGCCGCCGGCCGAGGCGGTGCGGGTGATGAACCAGGATGGATCCCTCGTGCTCGACGTGCGCGAGGACAACGAGATCTCCGGGGGGCGCATCCCGGGCGCCCGCCACATCCCGCTGGGCGTGCTGAAGAAGCGCGTCGAGGACATCGACCGCTACAAGGAGTCGCCGGTGCTGGTGTACTGCCGCACTGGGGCACGCTCGGCGGTCGCGGCCTCGCAGCTGGTCGCCGCCGGGTTTACCGACGTGACCAACCTGCAGGGTGGCATCCAGGCCTGGCAGTCCGCCGGTCTGCCCGTGAAGAAGAAATAGCATTGCCCGATGCGTTTCCAGATCTATCTCACCCAGTTCTGTCCCTACTGCCAGATGGCCCGGGAACTCTTGGACCGGCTCGGATACGAGTACCAGCCGATCCACGTGGAGCTCGAGCCGCATGAGCGGCGGGTGATGGAAGAGCGCTCCGGACGCACCTCGGTGCCGCAGATCTTCCTCGGCGAGAGGCACATCGGCGGGTACGACGACCTCGCCGTGCTGCACCGGTCGGGCCGGCTGTCGCGGCTGGTGGACGAGGCACGGGGGCCCGAGGCATGAGCGGGCCTGCCGCCCCGCACCGCGTCTGTCCGCATTGCGGGCAGGTGAATCGTGTGCCCGATGCGAAGGCGCTGGACGCGCGCTGCGGAGCCTGCCGTCAGCCACTGTTCACCGGCGAGCCGACGGCGGTCGACAGCGGCCGGCTGGAGCGGTTCCTGGCCCGCGACCAGCGTCCGGTGCTGGTCGACTTCTGGGCCCCGTGGTGCGGCCCCTGCCGCGTGATGGCCCCGCAGTACGCCGAGGCGGCGCGGCAGCTGGAGCCCGGCTTCCGCCTGCTGAAACTGGACACCGAGGCGCATGCGGATGCAGGCGCGCGCTTAGGCATCCGCGGCATCCCCACGATGATCCTCTTCCTCGGGGGCCGCGAGGTCGCACGCCAGAGCGGCGCGATGTCCGGCTCGGATATCATGGGCTGGGCGCGGCAGGCCGCGCGCTGAACCCCGGCCCGCTTCGAGGCCGATCTCCCAACCCTCCGGCAACGAGACCACCTTATGGCTGAAGACACCAACACCGGCAGCGGCACCAACTCCGGCGCCGCGCCCGAACCGGGCAAGGGCCCCGAATTCCTTATCCAGAAGACCTACATCAAGGACCTGTCCTTCGAGGCGCCGGGCGCCCCCGGGGTGTTCCTGAAGGAGTGGAAGGGAGACACCAACGTGCAGCTGAACACGAAGATACGCACGCTGAACGAGCAGGAGGGCGTGTACGAGGTGGAGCTGGGCCTGACGGTTACCACGACCTCCCAGGGCGAGAACGCCTACCTCGTCGAGGTGAAGCAGGCGGGCGTGTTCGTTGCGCGCGGCTTTTCGCAGGAGCAGCAGGGGCACCTGCTCGGGGCCTACTGTCCCAACCTGCTGTTCCCCTTCGCCCGCGAGGTGGTCGCCGACCTGGTGCTGAAGGGAGGCTTTCCGCAGATGCTGCTGCAGCCGGTCAACTTCGATGCGCTGTACGCGCAGCACCAGCAGGAGCGGCAGCGCGGCGAGCAGGCCGGCGAGTCCGGCTCTGCGACCGCCTGAGGCGGATCGCGCATCCCGCGCGCCGACGCGGCGCCAGCGATCATGCAGGCTCCCGTGCGCATAGCGGTCCTCGGGGCGGGCTCGTGGGGCACCGCGCTGGCGATGCAGGCGGCGCGCCTGCACGAGGACGTGCTGCTGTGGGCCCGCGCGCCGGCGCAGGCGGCGCTGCTGGCGTCGCGTCGCGAGAACGCGCGCTATCTGCCCGGCGTGCACTTTCCGGAGAACCTCCGGATCCTCGCGGACCGCGAGGCGGCGCTGCGGGACCGCGACCTGATCCTCGTCGCG
>JAABTX010000065.1 GCA_011389655.1 Thioalkalivibrio sp. | reverse complement strand
CAGGCCTCCTCGACCACCGCCGCCATGCGCGCCTCGTCCAGCGGGGTACGCGTACCGTCCGCGCGCACCACGTGCAGGACCGTGTCCGCCGCGGCAGCCGCCGGCCTCTTCTTCGCGGCCTCGGCCGCCCGCTTTTCGGACTGCTTCTCCCGATACAGCACGTAGGCCCGCGCGACCTTGTGGTGGCCGCCGCGCATCAGCGCCAGTTCCACCTGATCCTGGATGTCCTCGATATGCACGGTGATTGAGCCGTTGCCAGCGCGCCGGAACAGGTTCTCGCTCACCTGCCCGGACAGCTCCTGCACGATGTCGTGGATGCGCCGGCTGGCCGCCGCGTTGCCGCCCTCCACCGCGAGGAAGGCCTTGGTGATCGCGACCGCGATCTTCGAGTCGTCGAAGCCGGTGACCTTGCCGTTGCGGCGGATCACCTGGTGCTGTCCCGGCGAAGTCGCCAGGATCTCCGCGCCGGGCTCCGCGGATTCGCTGGCTGGCGCCTGCCGGAGGTCGTGCTGAGCTGGTGGAGTAAGGGGCTGGGCGTCGCTGTGCATGAGAACCTCGTCCTGTACCGGTGGCTACGGCGACCTACTATAGGACGTGTTTCCGAGGTTTCCTAGACACAATATCTTGTGTCTATGCTGTGCAGACCGGGTGGGGAAACTGTGGAAAAGCTGGGTGCCGAACGGCCAAGGCCTTGCGGCGACTGGCCTGGAAGAACGGGACCGCCCGGAGAATATCCGAGCGCCCTAGTGGCCTATTTTTTTTTAATGAGTCCTGATGAAAATTTTTTATAGACCGAGTTCCGGAATATGCTTAAACAGCAGGATTCAAACGCCGTAGGAGCGGCTTCCAGCCGCGATGGGCCTCGTCACCTGGCGCAGCGCCTGATCGCGCTGGCGCAGTGCCTGATCGCGGCTGCCACAGCGCTTGATCGCGGCTGGAAGCCGCTCCCACGGCAGTCCTGCCGTGTAGGGCCCGCCCCGACGGCCGCCGTGGGAGGCGAACCCGCTCGGCGACTCCGGCGCGGGAAAACGCGCCTACAGCTCGCGCAGGTCGACGAAGCCTCCGGTGGGCACGGCGCGCAGCCGTTCGAGGGCATCGAGGATCCGCTGCGCCGCGGTATCGTTGTCGGGCATCGCTTCCGTCCCCCGGGCGTCCTGCAGACGCTTAAGCGCCGGAAAACGCTCGGTGTCCACCTTCCCGGAGATGAACTCCTGCATCTCGGTGTCGATCAGCCCCGGGGCCAGGCTGTGCGTCGGCGTCTGCGGAAATTCGTGGGCGTACAGCTGCACGAACATGTTCAGGGCCGCCTTCGAGATCGAGTAGCCGCTCCAGCCGAAGTTGCCGGAGACGGAGGCGCCCGAGGAGATCGCAACGATCTGGCCCACCGCGATACCGCTGGCCAGCAGGTGGTCCAGGATCGGCTTGTTCGCCCACACGTTCACGTCCATCAGCCGCCGGAGTTCGCCGATGTCCGCCTCCTGCATGCTCTGGATGTTGCCGAGCAGGCCCGCGTTCAGCACCACCAGGTCCAGCCGTTCGACACCCTCCAGCAGTCGCGCCATCGCCGGCTCGATGGCCTCGTAGTCGGCCAGGTCCACGCGCACGTCGCCGGCGATGGGCTCCGGACAGCCGCTGCGGCTCAGCCCGTAGACGGCGGCTTCCTGACGCATCAGCACCCGGCTCAGGCCGAGACCCAGTCCACGGGAATTGCCGGTCACCAGGGCACTGCGAATGGGCTTGGCGGACATGGCGGTTCCTCCTGCAAGATGGTTGGTGTGTCAGGCCGCACGGTGGGCCCGCTGCGCTTGGCCCACCCTACCCTTCCCTCATGCCCCGCGGGACCTCGTAGGGTGGGCAAAACGAAGTGTGCCCACCAGTCACCACCCAGGCCGCACGGTGGGCCCGCTGCGCTTGGCCCACCCTACCTTTTCCTCGTGGTCCGGCGATCCGGGATCCGGATCGCCGAGGCGGCTTCCTCAATCCAGCACGAGGCCGATGGTCAGCATCATGATAAAGCCCAGCAGGACCCCGAAGGTCGCCTTGCCCTCGTGACCGCAGCGGTGCGACTCCGGAATGATCTCGTGACTGATCACGAACAGCATCGCGCCGGCCGCGAAGGCCAGCCCCCAGGGCAGCAGCATCTCCATCAGCGTGACCGCTCCCGCCCCGATCAGCCCGCCCAGCGGCTGCACCAGTCCGGTGAGCAGCGTCACCCCGAGGGCGGCCGGTCGGCTGTATCCGAGTGACAGCAGGGCCACCGCCACCACCAGACCCTCGGGCATGTTCTGCAGGCCGATCCCGATCGCCAGCGCCACCCCGTCGCTCAGGTCCTCTCCGCCGAAGCCGACCCCGACGGCCAGCCCCTCCGGCAGGTTGTGCAGCCCGATGGCGAATATGAACAGCCACACCCGGAGGATCTTCTGCGGATCCGCTCCGCTCTGCGGTCCGGTCACGAAGTGCTCGTGCGGCACCAGGCGGTGCAGCGCCAGCATCAGGACGCCGCCCAGGGCAATCCCGATGCCGACCACCAGTGCGGCCGCCCAGGCGCTGCCGAAGTCCGCCTCCGCGATGCTGGCCGCCGGGAGCACGAGCTCGAAGGCGGTGGCGGCGAACATCACGCCGGCGCCGAAGCCCATCAGCGAGTCCTCCAGCTCGCGCGACAGGCGGCGCATGACGAAGATCGGGATCGCGCCGACGCCGGTGAACATGCCGGCCACGAAGCTTGCCAGGATCCCGAGCTGCAGAGTACCCAGGCCTTCGAGCCACACCCGCATCAGCGGCCACAGTGCCGCCACGCCCGCGACGAAGAGTCCGAGCGCCAGCACGGCCAGGATCGGACCCGGACGGAGCATGTCGGACGCCGGGGACTCTTCGGATTGCATCATCGCTCCTGCAGCTCGAGGTCAGCCTCGATTCGAGTGTAACGCCGGCACCGGTATATGCCACCCTGCTGAGGGGCCCCTCCCCACCCCCTTTCCCGCCATCGGGGCGAGGGCCTCTCCGTGTGCGCGGATGGGGCCCTGCGGCCGAAAACGGCTCGACCAGGGGCCCGGGTGCAGCACAGCCCTTCTCAGCGGATCGCTGATCCGTTATACAGGGCAAGAGTGGCACGAAGGAGCGGATCACGATGGCGCAGCAAGCGCGCTTCCACGACAGCGGGCACGGAAACGACGGACCCTTCGCGCCATCGCGATCGGGCGCGGCGCGGTTGGCGGCTGACCCGCCGCGGGTCCGGAGGGCCTCGCGGCTCACGGCGGGGGTCAACCCGGGGAGGTGCCCGTGAAGAACCAGCGCCCCGGGGGCCGGCTTCGGGATCCGTTCGACGCGCCCGCGAATGCGCCGGATCCCGGCGCGATCCAGGCACTGGTGCAGGCCGCGCTCAAGGAAGACCTGGGAACCGGCGATCTCTCGGCGACCCTTGTACCCGCGGAGCAGAAGGCGCGGGCAGAGCTGCACCTGCGGGAACCGGCGGTGCTCTGCGGCCAGGCCTGGTTCAACGCCTGCTTCCGGGCCCTCGCCCCGGGCGTGCAGGTCGTGTGGCTGGTGGAGGAATGTGCCCGGGTCGAGACGCCGGGGATCGTTGCCGAGGTCACCGGACCCGCCCGCGGCATCCTCTCGGCCGAGCGCAGCGCCCTGAACCTGCTGCAGACGCTCTGCGGCACCGCCACCGAGACCGCACGCCTGGTCCGTCTGCTGAGCGGTGGACGAACCCGGCTTCTCGATACCCGCAAGACCCTCCCCGGTCTGCGCGTCGCGCAGAAGTACGCGGTCCGCTGCGGCGGCGGCTACAACCACCGGATGGGCCTGTGGGACGCGGTGCTGGTGAAGGAAAACCACATTCTCGCCTGCGGCTCGATCCAGGTCGCGGTGGACCGGGCGCGCAAGATGGGCAAGGGCCGCTGGATCGAGGTCGAGGCGGAGGATCTCGACGAGGTCTCGCAGGCGCTGGACGCGGGCGCGGATGTGGTGATGCTCGACGACTTCGCACTGGAAGACCTGCGCGAGGCGGTGGAACGCATCCGCGGCCGCGCGATCTCCGAGGCCTCGGGCAACATCACCGAGGCGATGCTCCCCGAGATTGCCGGAACCGGCGTGGACTACGTCTCGATGGGCGGGCTCACCAAGCACCTGCGCGCGATCGACCTGTCGCTTCGCTTCACCTGACCGCGCACAAGCGCACAGCGCGAGCGATGATCCGGCCATCCCCATGGGGTGGGCCCGCTGCGCTTGGCCCACCCTACAGTGACTACCACCACTTCTCGTACTTGAGCTGCTGCTCGGGGATGCCCCACTGGGTCAGCAGCTCGGTCATGTCCTCGATGAATTCGCGCGAGCCGCAGTAGTAGTAGAGGGCCTCGCGCGACAGATTCAGCGACTCGAGCAGCGGGTGGCTGATCCGGCCGGTGTGCCCGCGCCAGTCCTCGGCCTCGCGGGTGACCGTCAAGGTCACGTCGATGTTCGGCGCCTCGCCCAGCACCGCGAGCTCGTCCGGGAACAGGACCTCGCGCTGGGCGGCCACGCTGTAGACCAGGTGCGCGTGCACATCGGGCGCCTCGCGGTGGATCAGACGCAGAATGCTGATCAGCGGGGTGACCCCGATGCCGGCCCCGAGCAGCACCACCTCGTGGCCCATGCCCGGCTCGAAGTAGAACGGCCCCTGCCCTGCGGTAACCAGCACCTGGTCCCCCACCTGGCTGACGGTGTGCAAGTGGTGGGTCGCTTCGTGATGGTCGGCGTACTTGATGGCCAGCTGCAGCCGGCCGTCGTCGCTGGGCGCCGACACCACCGAATAGCCCCCCACCACGGGCTCGCCGCCGCGCGGGATCACGAGGTCCACCCACTGGCCCGCGCGGGCGCGAAAGCGCTTCGGATCCGCGGCCAGCGTGAACACCTTGATCAAGGGTGTCGTCTGTTCAACGCGCTCGATCCGAGCGGAAATGAAATGTTCGGGGACGTCCACTGCATGCGACATGATGAACCCTTTTGTGATGAATCCCGTTCTTCGAACTGATGACCGCCCCTGCGCCGCCGGTGGAAGACGCTGGAGCCGGCCCGGCAACCCGGGGGCCAGGCGTCGCGCGGGGCGCGTTCCCCGGCGCCACACGGGGCCGACCCGTCCGCGCGCGAGGCCCCTCGGGACCGCGCCTGGCGCGCGCACCGGATGCGCACGCAGGCCGCTGAGGACCTCAGCGCTGCCCGGCCTCCGCCGCCTTGACCTCGTTCCACAGGCCGTCCAGTGCCTCCAGCTCCAGCTGCGCGACATCCTGACCGCGGGCGGCGGCGAGCCTCTCCATCGCCCGGAAGCGGCGCTCGAACTTGCGGTTGCTGCCGCGCAGCGCGGCCTCCGGTTCCACGCCGAGATGACGGGCCCAGTTCACCACCGTGAACAGCACGTCGCCCACCTCGTCGGTAAGGCGCTCCGGGCTGCCGCCCTGCTCGTGTTCGACCTGAACCTCTTCGATCTCCTCCCGGAGCTTCGCCAGCACCGCCGCCGCACCGTCCCAGTCGAAACCGACCCGCCGGGCCCGACGCTGCAGCTTCGCCGCCCGGGCCAGCGCGGGCATCGCCAGCGGGATGTCGTCCATCGCACCGTGGCGTTCCCGCTCCCTGCGCTCCTCGGCCTTGGCCGACTCCCACGCGGCCTCGCGTTCGTGATCGTCGGCGAACTCGGCCGCGCCGAAGACATGCGGGTGCCGGCGCCACAGCTTGTCGCCGATCGCCCGCGCCACGTCGTCGAAATCGAACTGTCCCGCCTCCTCCGCGAGCCGCGCCTGAAACACCACCTGGAACAGCAGATCGCCGAGTTCGCCGCGGATCACACCCGTATCCCCGGCCGCGATCGCCTCGCCGACCTCGTAGGCCTCCTCCAGGGTGTACGGCACGATGGTTTCCGGCGTCTGCGCCCGATCCCAGGGGCAACCCGCTACCGGGTCGCGCAGACGCGCCATGATGGCGCGGAGGCGGCGTATCGGGTCGGGGTCATCGAGGGTCATGACGAAATTGTACAGGGACCGCATCACGCGCGGCATTTGCCGCCCGGTGGCCGCAGGCTTTTCACCCTGGCGACCGTCCGCCAGCGGTCGCTCCCGACCCGTCCCCGCGGCGGCGCATCGGCAGGATCGGGGGTGACTGCGGGCGCCATTGAACGTATTCTTGCGCCGGCAGGGGATAGGCCATTGGTTCGAGTCCAGGTCAGCGACCGGGGGAACGGCCCGCCGCGACCCGGCTCTCCGGCTGGAGGCAGTGACGAAGGACCCCGTCCTGTTCCCCCGCCGCAAGAAGCAACAGCCCGGGGAGACCTCAAGCGTGTGGAGATACATCGCCAGCCTCGCCCTCCTGCTCGCGATCACGTGGCTGTTGTTCTCGGGCATGTGGAGTCACCCGATCCTTCTCCCCCTGGGTGCGCTTTCGGTGGTGTTCACCATCTGGCTGAGCCATCGGCTCGGGATCCTCGATCGCACCGCCAACCCTCTGCGGATCATGCTCGCGAGTCTGCGCTACTGGCCGTGGCTGCTGGTCCAGATCGTCCAGTCCAGCGTGCAGGTCGCGCGCCACGCCCTGTCGCCGCGGCTCGACGTCAATCCGCGCATCGTGCGGCTGCCCACCACCCAGCAGACCGATCTGGGACGGGCCATGCTCGCCAACTCGATCACCCTCACACCCGGCACGGTCTCGATCTACGTGCGCAAGAGCGAGATCTGGTTCTACGCACTGGATGCGAAGAGCGCCGAGGAGACGGCCTCGGGCGAGATGGATCGCCGCGTGCGCCGGTTCGAGGAGGAGGCGCAATGATGTTCGTGGCGGCGGGTCTGGCCATTCTCCTCACGATGGGCATGGCGCTGGTCCGCATGTTCGCCGGTCCCACCCTGTACGACCGCATCCTGGCAACCAATGTCTTCGGCACCAAGACCGTCCTGATCATCGCGGTGATCGGCTTCATCGTGGGACGACCCGAGTTCATCGACATCGCGATCGTCTATGCGCTGATCAACTTCGTCGGCATCGTCGCCATCCTGAAGTTCTTCGAATACGGCAGCTTCCGCTCCGGCTCCGAGGGCCGCGCGCCGGGCGCGCGCGACAGGGAGGAATCGCCACCGTGATCGCCCTGCTGCTCGACCTGCTGAGCTGGATTCTGCTGCTCACCGGCTCGGCGTTCCTGCTGATCGGCGGCATCGGGCTGCTGCGCTTCCCGGACTTCTATTCCCGGCTGCAGGCGGCCGGCATCACCGACACGGTCTGCTCGATCTCCATCCTGGTCGGACTCACCCTGCAGGCCGACGCGGTCCCCGTGGCGGCGAAGCTCCTGTTCACGCTGTTCTTCCTGCTCTTCACCGGCCCCCTGTCCTCGCTCGCGATGGCCAAGGCCGCGCGGCACAGCAAGGTGGATCCCTGGCGCCCCGAAGACGGGGGTGGACCATCGCCGCGCTGATCGACATCCTGCTGCTCGCGTTCCTCGTGGCGGTGGCGTTGGCCACGGTCTGGATTCGGAACCTCTTCGCCGCCACCATGCTGATGGGCATCTTCAGCCTGCTCGCGGCGTCACTGTACGTGCTGCTGGACGCGGTCGACGTCGCTCTGACCGAGGCCGCGGTCGGTGCCGGACTCTCGATCATCCTGATGCTGGGGGCGCTGGTCCTCACCACCAGCAAGGAGAAGGTGCGCGACACCCGGCACAACCTGCTGGCCCTGGTGGTGGTGCTGATCACCGGCGGCGCGCTGATCTACGGCACCATGGACATGCCTGGCTTCGGGGACCCGGAGGCGCCGGCGCACCAGCACGTGTCGCCGCGCTACACGCAGGAATCGGTGGACGAGATCGGCATCCCCAACATGGTGACCTCGGTGCTTGCCAGCTATCGCGGGCTGGACACGCTGGGCGAGGTGCTGGTGATCTTCGTCGCCGGGGTGGGGGTGTTGCTTGTGCTGGGACCGGGCCGCTACCGGCGCCGCCCCCGAGGCTCCGGGAAGGCTCAGGAATGAATCCGCACATCGTGCTTCGGGTCGGGGCCAAGCTGCTGATCCCGGTGATCGTGCTGTTCGGGCTCTACGTCCAGTTCCACGGCGAGTACAGCCCCGGCGGCGGCTTCCAGGCCGGCATCATCTTTGCCGCGGCGCTGATCCTCTACGCACTGATCTTCGGTCTCGAGACCGTGCAGCGGGCGGTGCCCCCGGGGGCGGTGCACGCCCTCGCCGGCCTCGGCGCCCTGCTCTACATGAGCATCGGCATCTGGTCGATGCTCGCCGGTGGCAACTTCCTCGAATACAAGGTCCTCCTGGCCGATGCGCAGCGGGCGGAGATCCTCGGCATCATCCTGATCGAACTCGGCGTGGGGGTCACCGTGGCGACGGTGGCCATCACCCTGTTCTATTCCTTTGCCGGAAGGATGCGACCCGAGCAGGACGGAGGCTGACGCATGGAGTGGCTCGGCCTTTACAACTACTGGGTGGTGGTGGTCCTGATGATGACCGGATTCTACGTGGTCATCGCGCAGGGCAACCTGATCAAGAAGATCGTCGGACTGAACATCTTCCAGACCTCGGTCTTCGTGTTCTACATCAGCCTCGCGAAGCTCGACGGCGGCACCGCGCCGGTTTACGTCGAGGGCACGACCGCCTATACCAATCCCCTTCCGCACGTGCTGATCCTCACCGCGATCGTGGTCAGCGTCGCACTCACCGCGATGGGTCTCGCGCTGGCCGTGCGCGTCTACGAGGCCTACGGCTCGCTCGAGGAGGACGAGATCAACGCTCAGGACGAGCAGGACGCATGATCGAACACCACCTGCCGGCCCTGCAGGTGCTGCTGCCGCTGTTCGCGGCTCCCCTGCTGATGTTCCTGGTGCGCTGGCCGACGCTGGCCTGGGCCGTGACCACGGCCGTCTGCTGGGCCGCGTTGCTGGTGTCCGCCCTGCTGCTCGAGGCCGTCTGGGCCGGGGGCCCGATCAGCTACGCCCACGGCGGCTGGGAACCCCCCTACGGCATCGAATACCGGGTCGACACGGTCAACGCCTTCGTGCTGCTGATCATCTCCGGCATCAGTGCCATCGTGATGCCCTTCGCGCGCGACAGCGTTGAGCAGGAGGTCCCCCGGGACCGCATCGCCTGGTTCTACACGGCCTTTCTCCTGGCCAATGCCGGTCTGCTCGGCATCGCGATCACCGGCGATGCCTTCAACATCTTCGTGTTCTTCGAGATCTCGGCGATCGCATCCTACGCGCTGATAGCGATGGGCCGCGACCGGCGCGCCCTGCTGGCCTCGTTCACCTATCTGATCATGGGCACGATCGGCACCACCTTCCTGCTGATCGGCATCGGCTTCCTGTACATGATGACCGGCACCCTGAATCTCGCGGACCTGGCCGAGCGCCTGCCCGCGGTACACGACACCAGCACGATCCGGGCGGCGTTCGCCTTCATCGCCGTGGGCGTTTCCCTGAAGCTCGCGCTGTTCCCGCTGCACCTGTGGCTGCCCAACGCCTACACCTACGCGCCCTCGATGGTCACGGTGTTCCTGGCGGCCACCGCGACCAAGGTCGCGATCTACGTGCTGCTGCGCTTCTTCTACTCGGTGTTCGGGGTCGAGTTCTCGTTCGGCGTGCTGCCGATGGGCTATGTCCTGATGCCGCTCGCGCTGCTGGGCATCCTGATCCCGTCGATCGTGGCGACCTTCCAGGCGGACGTGAAGCGGATGCTGGCCTACTCCAGCGTTGCGCAGGTCGGCTACATCATCCTCGGGTTCAGCTTCGCCAGTACGCTCGGGCTGATGGCGGCGATGCTGCATCTGTTCAACCACGCGATCACCAAGGCGGCCCTGTTCATGGCGCTGGGTGCAATCGTCTACCGCATCGGCAGCCCGCGGATCGACGCCATGGCCGGCATCGCCCGCGACATGCCCTGGACCATGGCGGCCTTCGTGGTCGGCGGACTGAGCCTGATCGGCGTCCCGCTGACCGCGGGCTTCATCACCAAGTGGCACCTGCTGCTGGCCGCGCTGGAGGCCGGGCTCTGGCCGATCGCGGTGTTCCTGCTCGCGACCTCGCTGATCGCGCTGATCTACATCGGGCGGGTGGTCGAGGCCGCCTATTTCCGCGAGCGTCCGGCCGGCGCCGTGCCGGTGCGCGAGGCCCATCCGGCGCTGCTGCTGCCGACCTGGGCCCTGGCACTGGCGAGCGTGGTCTTCGGGATCCACACGGCGCTGCCGATCGGCGCCGCGGCCCGGGCCGCCGAGCTCCTGCTGGGGGGCTATCCATGAGCCGACCCGGCCTTCACCCGTGAACCCCGGGATGGCCATCGGGCTGGCGCTCGCGACCCCGCTCGCGGGAATGCTGCTGATGCTCCTCTTCGCGCGGCTGCCGAACCTGCGCGACACGGTGATGGTGCTGACCGCCGCCACCATGTTCGTGTTGGTGCTGCAGGTGCTGCCCGAGGTGCAGGCGGGCGGGCGCCCGAGCCTCCAACTCTTCGAACTGATGCCCGGTCTGGCGATCGCGTTCGAGGTCGAGCCGCTGGGCATGCTCTTCGCACTGGTCGCCTCGGGTCTGTGGATCGTCACCGCACTGTATGCGATCGGCTACATGCGGGGCGCGCACGAGAAGCATCACACCCGCTTCTACGCCTTCTTCGCGATCGCGCTGTTCAGCGCGCTGGGGATCGCGTTCGCGAAGAACATGTTCACGCTGTTCGTGTTCTACGAGATCCTGTCGCTCTCCACCTACCCGCTGGTCGCCCACAAGGGCACCGAGGCGGCGAAGCGCGGGGCCCGCATCTATCTCGGGCTGCTGCTCGGCACCTCGATCGGCTTCCAGCTGCTGGCGATCCTGCTCACCTGGCATCTGACCGGTACGCTGGACTTCACCGACGGCGGCATCATGGAGGGCAAGGTCGGCCATGGCATCGGCGCAATCCTGCTGCTGCTGTACATGTACGGCATCGGCAAGGCGGCGCTGATGCCCTTCCACCGCTGGCTGCCCGAGGCGATGGTCGCGCCCACGCCGGTCAGCGCGCTGCTGCACGCGGTCGCGGTGGTGAAGGCGGGCGTGTTCACCGTGCTGAAGGTCAGCATCTATCTGTTCGGCCTGGATTACCTGCAGGAACTGGTGACCACCGACTGGGTGATGTACATCGCCGCGTTCACGCTGATCGCGGCCTCGCTGGTCGCCTTGCAGCAGGACAACCTGAAGGCCCGGCTCGCCTACTCCACCGTGAGCCAGCTGTCCTATATCGTGCTCGGCGCGATGCTCGCGAGCCAGATCGCGGCGATCGGCGGGGGCATGCACATCGCGATGCACGCCTTCGGCAAGATCACGCTGTTCTTCTGTGCCGGCGCCATCTACGTCGCGACCAGCAAGACCGAGATCAGCCAGATGGACGGGCTGGGCCGGCGCATGCCGTTCACCATGGGCGCCTTCCTGCTCGGTGCGCTGTGCGTGATCGGCGCGCCGCCGATGGGCGGACTGTGGAGCAAGTGGCACCTGATCCTCGGCGCCCTCGACAGCGGGCAGCAGCTGATGATCGCGGTGTTTCTGGTGAGCACCCTGCTGAACGTCGCCTACCTGATCCCGCCGGTGATCCGCGCCTTCCTGCGCCCACCGAGGGACGGCTACACCGGCGGCATCCGGGAGGCCCCGCTGCTCTGCGTCGCGCCGCTGACCTTCACCGCGCTCGGCGCCTTCGCGATGTTCTTCCTCGCGGGACCGCTGCGCGGACTGCTCGAGGGGATGTTCCCGTGACGGTTAGGGACGTTCTCGCTGCAGGCATCCGTGGGTGTGCGGTGCGCGGCCCGGCGGGACGCCGTGAATCCATCCATGGAGGCTTGACGGCAGCATCCATGCTGCCGACACCCGCCGGGCCGCGCACCGCACACCCACTCCCCGCGCTTCTGAAAAACCGGCCAGTACTCTGGCCAACCGCAACGGGATAGGGAGATCAGCATGAGCCACTTCCTCGAATATCTGGTGAGGCACGCGCGCCCGCTGACCTGGGTGATGCTGGCCCTGATGGCGCTGCTGGTGATCGCGGACGCGCTGATTCCCACCGGCTACGGCCGCTTCCCCTTCGACACCATCGGCGGCTTCGGGGCGCTGTACGGGTTCGTCTCCTGCGTGCTGATCATCGTGGTGTCCAAGCTGCTCGGCTACGCCTTCCTGTACCGGCGCGAGGACTACTACGACGACGCGCTGCCCGACGGCAGGCCACGGGCGGGCGCGCCGGAATCACCGGAGCCGCGCGATGGCTGAGACCGTCGCGCTCGCTTTCGGGGCCTGGCTGCACCCGTCGCTGCTGCTGATCCTCGGCACGCTGGCCATCCCGTTCCTGCGGGGCCGCGTGCAGCAGGGCTACCGGCTGCTGCTCGCGCTCGTCTTCCTCTGGGTGGTCTGGACCATCGCTCCGGGTACCTACGGCAGCCTCCGGTTCCTGGGCCTCGACCTCGTCGCCGGCCGCGTCGACACGCTGAGCCTGGTCTTCGCCTACGTGTTCTCGCTGATCACCGTGATCGGAACGATCTATTCGCTGCACGTGAAGGACAACGTGCAGCACGTGGCGGCGTTCCTCTATGCGGCCGCCGCGGTGGGCGTGGTCCTTGCCGGCGACCTGGTCACCCTGTATGTGTTCTGGGAGCTGATGATGCTGGCCTCGGTCTGGCTGATCTGGCGCCGCCGGACGCCGCAATCCTACGCCGCCGGGATGCGTTATCTGCTGGTGCACTCGGCGAGCGGCATGCTGCTGCTGGGCGGCATCGCGCTGTTCTATTTCCAGACCGGAAGCCTGGCCTTCGAACAGATCGACATCGCCGGCCCGGCCTTCTACCTGATCCTGATCGGGTTCATGATCAATGCGGCAGTGCCGCCGCTGCATGCCTGGCTCAGCGACGCCTATCCCGAGGCCACGGTCACCGGCGCGATCTTCCTGAGCGCGCTGACCACGAAGACCGCGGTCTACGTGCTGATCCGCGGCTTCCCCGGTACCGAACTGCTGATCTGGATGGGCGCAGTCATGGCGCTGTGGGGCGTGGTCTATGCGGTGCTCGCAAACGACATCCGCCGGCTGCTTGCCTACCACATCATCAGCCAGGTCGGTTACATGGTCGCCGGCGTCGGGATGGGCACCGCGATCGCGCTGAACGGCTCGGCAGCGCACGCCTTCACCCACATCCTGTACAAGGCCCTGCTGTTCATGGGCGCCGGCGCGGTGATCCACATGACCGGCAAGAGCAAGCTCACGGAGCTCGGCGGCCTCTACAAGTACATGCCCTACACCTTCCTGCTGTACATGATCGGCGCGTTCTCGATCTCGGCCTTCCCGCTGTTCTCGGGCTTCGTGAGCAAGACCATGGTGCTGGAGGCGGCGGCAGTGGATTACCGCATGTGGATCTGGCTGATGCTGTCGATGGCATCGGCGGGCACCTTCCTGCACACCGGCCTGAAGCTGCCCTACTTCACCTTTCTGGGAAAGGATTCGGGACTGCGCCCGCAGGAGGCCCCCTGGAACATGCTGCTCGCGATGGCCATCGCCGCCTTCTTCTGCGTGTTCATCGGCGTCTATCCGGCCTGGTTGTACGGCCTCCTGCCCGCGCCGGTGGACTACAACGCCTACACCCTCGATCACCTGTTCTGGGAACTGCAGTTGCTGCTGTTCACCGGGCTCGGGTTCTTCGTGTTGCTGAAGCACGTCGGTGGCGAGGCCAGGATCAGTCTCGACACCGACTGGCTCTACCGGCGCGCGCTGCCGGCCACCGCGCGCCGGGTCCGCGACCGGGGCGGTGCCGCCTGGCAGGGCCTGCTCACCCTTGCGCGGCGGGGCATCGCGGGCTTCGTGACGGGGCTTGCGCGGCACCATGGTCCGAGGAGCCTGCTGGCCGGCACCTGGCCAACCGGCAGCATGGTCCTGTGGGTCGCGATCATCCTCGCAGGCTCGCTGCTGATCTACTACGTCTGAATCCCGGAAGTTCCCTTGCCCGACAACGCACAAGGGAATCTTGAGTAATTTAGTAGGTTATTTATATTAGTCCTCAACGATGTACTGAAACGCCCCGTCGGGGCGGCACATCCACGAGGAGGTAACATCATGACCCAACTGATCAGCAACTTCCCGCACGATGGTGTCGTGACGCTCAACCGCGTGATCCTCAAGCCGGAGTACACGGTCGACGACCTGCAGGAGCGCGTGGCCATGCTCTGCGAGAACGTGAAGACCTACCACTCGGACACTGGATTCGTGGGCGGGTTCGTCGCGATGAACTCGGGCGCGGTCTCCAACGAGGGCTCGACCGTGGGCCAGGCCGTCGACAGTCCGCTGAAGGACAAGGAGGCCCTGATCATCACCTTCTGGAACTCCTTCGAGGACCACGAGAAGTCGCACCAAAGCGAGACCTTCCAGCCGTTGTTCCGCGAAGTCCTGGAACTCTGCGAGAACGGCAACGAGGAGATCGCCTACGAGATGCTCTGGTCGGGCAAGGCGTATTCCGAGGCCGAGGCCCGCGCCGCACGCGAAGCCAAGGAGCGCTACGCGGCCTGACCCGGCAAGCGGCCGCGGCCGGAAGCCGCTTCCACACGGGAGGGATCCCTGTGGGGGCCGTGGGAGCGGCCTCTGGCCGCGATGCCCTGGGGTGCCTCATGGCACCCCGCTGATCGCGGCTGGAAGCCGCTCCTACTTGCCTCGCGCGCCACTGATCGCGGCAGGAACCCGTGGGAGCGGCCTCCTGGCCGCGATGCCCTGGGGGGCTCGTGCACCACTGATCGCGGCAGGAACCTGTGGGAGCGGCCTCCTGGCCGCGATGCCCTTGGGTGGCTGATGCACCGCTGATCGCGGCTGGAAGCCGCTCCTACGGACCGCTCCTACGGACCGCTCCTACGGACCGTTCCTACGACCGCTCCTGCAAACCGCTGCTTCAGCCGATAGCCGCGCCGGCGTCGGGCGGGAGGCTGTTCGCCGGAGCCGTGTTAGCGCGCGGGTCTGTCGGAGTCAGCGGTCCCACCCCGGTCCGAGGATGCGAGGGTATGCGTCTCCTCGTTGTAGCGCCCCTGCAGCTCGTCCACCCGGGTGTTCTCCCACAGCGGCACCCCGACGAAATGTCCGGCCCGCCCGATGGCATGCGCCGCCACCGGTGCGGTCAGGATCAGGAAGGCGATTACCGCCACCGCCTTCGCGATCACCGGTTCCGTTCCGAAGTGCAGCGCGACGGCCACCATCGTCAGACCCGCACCGAGGACACCGGCCTTGGTGGTGGCATGCATGCGGGTGAGCAGGTCGGGCATGCGCAGCACGCCCAGCGCGGCGATGAGCATGAAGATCGATCCGGCGAGCAGCA